>NZ_KB291432.1:20639-30256 GCF_000318295.1 Capnocytophaga sp. oral taxon 326 str. F0382 | reverse complement strand
TTCCATCGTTTGATAACATTCGTATAAAGCCCTATAAATCCAATTGAAAGCAGTATTCCAATTCCCCAAAGGATAAGTATTTTTATATCATTCTTAATAGGATCTAAATAATATTCTATAAACTCCCACAAATTGTACCTATCTTCTATAATTACAAAAGTAATAACTATAGCAGGAAAAAAGCCAAATAGAGTGGCATTCATTGCGATGCCTCGGTATAGTTTCTTTTTAGATGTAATTGATAGGAAAACCACCGATAGATAGCTAATCCATAGCAGGGATAAAGCAGCAAATATTTTGAATTTTGTACTTGTGTCTACATATACAATAAGTGTCACTACTAAGGCAAGCAGCAAACACAACAATCCGCTAAATACAATAGAGAGTAACACTGTACGCAATGAGGTAATACGTACCGCAAAGAGTAATAATGTGAGTAAAAAAGCGATAATAATTATAAAATTAATTTGCGCATCAAATTTTTCTATAAACACTCGCTCTTTTATAAGTGATGCATTATGAGCTATGTAATACTCTTCTCGCTGAGCTTCAGAAAATTGTTTCATTTCAGAATCGCTAATATACTCAGGATATTGTTGTAGCACACTGTGAAGATAACTATCAGTATACCGCCAATATACTTTAGCTTTCTCACCTGTCATAAATGAAAAACCAGTACTGATAATCCCCAAAATAACAGCGAAATATACTACAAAACGCCAAAACAATTGCCAACGACTCACAGGGTAGAAACGATCAAAAGCATTGTTTCTAAACAAATAGATAAACCAACCTACCAATAACAAAACAATTATAATAAAGTTTAACAACATTGGTAAGCCATTAAACGAGTCCCCCCACGGGTAATACCCCTTACATAACTTTCCGTCGGTGAGCATTATAAATCCCAAAGCGAAAAAGACTAAATGAGATAAGAATATCAGTGGTAATAACAGTATCACATGCGTATTCCAAATTGCTGGATAACGTTCTAATAAATATTTTTTCAATTGATAATGAGTGTTTTATAATTAATAACCTATACCTCCTAAAACCTAACACCTGACCCCTGACCCTCTACTCCGGCATTGCCTTCCATCGTTTGATAACATTCGTATAAAGCCCTACAAACACAAATGAAAGCAGTATCCCTACTATTGAAATTATAAGTTCTCTTATATCGTACCAATAACTGTAATTCTTTTCTAAAAAATACCACCAATTATATCTCTCTCCTATAGCTATTAGAGTAGTGATTGTTATAGGTAGAAAACCAAATAGTGAAATATTCATTGCAATACCTCGGTATTGTTTTTTATCAGAGAAAATAGATAAAGCAATTATTGAAAGGTAAGTCAACCATAAAATTTCCAGCACTACATATACATCTCGCATTTCAAACATATTGCTCTCCAAAACCAATATGAGCACTAAGCCAAGCAGCAAGCACAACAAGCCACTGAAAACAATAGAGAGCAACACTGTACGCAATGAGGTGATACGTACTGTAAAAATCAATATAGTTAAAACAAAAGCAATAATGATTACAAGAAAAATTTCATCATCAAAATTTTCTATAAACACTTGTTTTTTTATTTGTGATGCATTATGAACTATGTGATATTCCTTTAGTTGATCATCAGATAATTGTTCCCTTTCAGAATCGCGAATATCCTCAGGGTATTGTCGTAATACACTATGAATGTAGCTATCGGTATACCGCCAGTATACTTTAGCTTTCTCACCTGCCATAAATGAAAAACTAGAACTTGTAATTCCGCCAATAACAGCAAAGTATACTACAAAACGCCAAAACAATTGCCAACGACTCACAGGGTAGAAACGCTCAAAAGCATTGTTTCTAAACAAATAAATAAGCCAACCTACTAATAGCAAAACAATTATAATAAAGTTTAACAACATAGGTAAGCCATTAAACAAGTTTCCCCACGGGTAATAGGAAATTCCTAACGTGCTATCAGTGAGCATTATAAATCCCAATCCAAAAAAGACTAAATGGGATAAGAGTATCAGTGGTAATAACAATACCACGTGTGTATTCCAAATTGCTGGATAACGTTCTAATAAATATTTTTTCAATTGATAATAAATGTTTTATAATTAATAACCTATAACCCCTAAAACCTAACACCTATCCCCTGACACCTGAAACCTAATCCCTACTCCGGCATTGCTCTCCATCGTTCGATAACATTCGTATAAAGTCCTATAAATCCAATTGAAAGCAATATGCTACAGCTAAAAATGATAAGTTCCTCGAAGTTATGCCAGAGTGAATAATGAATATCATTATCATAATTCCTTCTAAAGTATCTCTTTTCTAAAAAGAAAAGAGTAGCTATTATGATAGGAAAGAAAGCTAATATTGTGATATTCATAGCGATACCTCTCTGTAGTTTATTAGAGGAGGTAGTAGAGTATAAAAGTATTGAGAGATAGATAATCCATAAGAGAAAAAACAATATACTATCTTCTCCATAATTTTCAATATCCATAAATAATATGAATACTACTAACAGAGCGAATAATAAACATAACAATCCACTAAATAAAATAGTTAGCAATGCTGTACGTAATGAAGTGATACGTACTATAAAGAGCAACGATGTGAGTATAAAAACAGCTGTTTCTACCATTGTAATTTCCTCATTGAACTCCATTACAAACAAGCGTTTCTTGATATCTTTAGCATTGTTAGCTATGTTGTATTCCCTTTGTTGTGCTTCAGGGAGTCTCTCTACATCCTCAAAGTTAAAATTTTTAGGGTATTGTTGTAATACATTGTGTATATAGCTGTCGGTATATCGCAAATGTACTTTAGCCGATTCACCTATTGTAAACGAAAGCCCTGAACTGAGTATGCCTCCCATAATAAACAGATATATCACAAACTGCCTGAATAATTGCCACTCACTCACAGGATAAAAACGTTCAAAAGCATTATTCTTAAACAAACGAATGAACCATCCTACTAACATTAGTACAATGATAATAAAGCTCATCACCATAGGCAACCCTTCAAAAAGGTTTTCCAAACCAAAAGAATAGTTGCTCATATTCTCATCGGTAATAGTAGCAAATCCCCACAAGAAAAAGAATAAGTGGATTGCAAAAATGAGAGGCAACGCCCATATTACATGCGTATTCCAAATTGCTGGATAACGTTCTAATAAATATTTTTTCAATTGATAATGAGTGTTTTAAAATTAATAAGCTATACCTCCTAAAACCTAACACCTGACACCTGAAACCTGACCCCCTAACTCACAAAGAAACGGCGGGTAGAAGCCGAAATATTTCGTATATAAGTGAGCTCTATTTTAGCTTTACCAAGAGCTTCTAACACAGTAGAATATTCTGTATCTTCAGCAAAATAAGCGATGTAAATACCTCCGTTGTACTGCAATTTTTCAAGATTAAAAGTGCTAAATACTGCTAATAATTCCTCTCTGCTGTTAGTAGTGTCAATTTCTACGATGAGTGGGGTAGGGGTGTTCTCTTGGGTAGTCTCAACATTTTCGCGGTATTGTCCGTTTTTGAGGAAAATTACCTTGTCAGATATTTTTTCCACTTCAAAGAGTTGTTGAGAACTCAATATCAAAGCGATAGGGTGATTTACTGAGTTGGCTATCATTTTGAGGTCTTCTAATATTACCTGTTGTGCCAATACATCTAAGTTCCCTAAAGGCTCATCTAAAAGCAATAATTCTGGCTGACGTAATAGGGTGCGCGCTAATTCAAAACGCATTTTATACCCTGATGATAGCGCATTCCAGTTTAGATTGCGGTATTTCCACAAACCTAAACGGGCAATCATTAGCAGAGTGCGTGGTTCGTTTTCTTCAGCAGGGATACCATAGCACGCCAAAGTAAATTTGAGATTGTCTTTCAAACTACCATACCATTTGTCGGTGCGTTGGGGAATGTAAGCTAATTTAGTGCGTAAATCGTATTCATTAGCGGGCGTTTCTTTGAAGTAATAGGTCATTTCGCCCGAATTATAAGAGAGGTCGTGCGCTAAGATGCGCAAAAGGGTTGTTTTTCCGTTGCCATTTTCACCAACTAAGCCGTAAACTTGTCCTTTACTAATAGTAAGAGATATAGGACCCAATGAAAACATTCCAGAGCGATAAGTTTTTTTTAGATCTTTAGCAACAAGCACAGCTTTTTCAGTTGTTACTTCTTCTACAGAGCATCGCCCTACTTCTTCAAGTAGTGCAGATGCTTTTTCCGTAAGTTGAGCCAATTCATTAGGATTGTTTTCCTTCCAGTCGGTAAGTTCTATAGCCTTTAGGTAGAGAGGCATTTGTTGTGTGTCGGCTACACAATCTAAAAGTTTGCGAAAGCCTAATTCAGTATCTTTCTGTGCAAAGAATTTAAGAGCATCTTGCACGCGGAGTTGATGTTTTGTCATAAACGAATAGTTTGATGCGACAAAAGTAGTCAATAATTAGTAAATTAGCAAATTAGCAATAAAAAAATCACTTTCGTAACTTGTAATTTGCAATAATTTATTACCTTTGCGCTTATTAATAGCAAATTGTAAAATTTTAATTTGTAAGAATATGTCTCTAATAAAATCTATATCAGGCATTCGCGGTACTATAGGGGGAGTGCCCGATGACAACTTAACCCCCATTGATGCTGTAAAATTTGCTGCTGCTTATGGCACGTGGCTCAAAAAACATATTTATAAAACCCGTGTAAAAGTGGTTGTAGGTCGTGATGCGCGTATTTCGGGTGAAATGGTACAGAATCTCGTGCAATACACCCTTGTAGGTTTAGGAATTGATGTGGTAGATATAGGTTTGAGTACCACCCCTACTGTAGAAGTGGCGGTTACTATGGAACAAGCCGATGGCGGTATTATCCTCACTGCCAGTCATAATCCTAAACAGTGGAATGCCCTCAAATTGCTGAACAACAAAGGTGAGTTTCTCAACGCTCAGGAAGGCGAAGAAATTTTGCGCATTGCTGCTGCCAATGAGTTCTCTTTTGCCGAAGTAGATGCCCTAGGGCATATCACTTACAACGATACTTATATACAACGCCATATCGATGCGGTGCTTTCGCTCTTGCCATTGGCAACTTTGGAAGCTATTCGCAAACGCAAATTCAAAGTAGCGGTCGATGCTGTAAACTCTACTGGAGGTATCGCTATCCCGCTTTTGTTAGAACGCTTGGGTGCTGAGGTAGTGCCACTCTACTGTGAACCTAACGGTCAGTTTCCGCATAATCCCGAACCGCTCAAAGAACACCTTGCCGATATTTGTGCTAAGGTAGTGGAAGCAAAAGCCGATTTAGGGGTGGTAGTAGACCCCGATGTAGACCGCCTTGCGCTCATAACCGAAGAAGGCGAAATGTTTGGTGAAGAATATACCCTTGTAGCCTGCGCCGATTATTACCTCAGTAAAAAGAAAGGTAATGTGGTGTCTAACCTCTCCTCTTCACGTGCTTTACGTGATATAGCCGAAAAACACGGGGTAGAATACGCTGCGGCTGCTGTTGGTGAGGTGAATGTAGTAACCAAAATGAAAGAAGTAAATGCAGTAATAGGAGGTGAAGGTAATGGCGGAGTGATTTTCCCCGAATTGCATTATGGTCGTGATGCCTTAGTGGGGGTAGTGCTTTTCCTTTCTCTTTTGGTTGAAAAAGATACTACTGTGAGTGCTTTGCGCCGTAGTTATCCTGCTTATTTTATGAGCAAAAATAAAATCCAACTCACTACCGGACTCAATCCGGACAAGGTGTTGCAGGCAATGCAAGAAAAGTACGCACACGAGCAAATCACCACTATCGACGGACTCAAAATTGACTTTCCTTTCAGCTGGGTACACTTGCGCAAATCGAATACCGAGCCGATCATCCGCATCTATACTGAGGCTAAAACTCAGGCAGAAGCCGATGCTTTAGCCACCCGCTTTATGGAGGAAATGGCTGCGATTAGTTAAGGTTGATTGCTTGATAATCAGTTGTACCCTCTTAACACTACGTTTGCTTTGTAAAACACCCCTCCAACCCGTCCGAATTGTCCGACTCGTTTAACTTGTCCAATAAAATAAATTTTAGTACTCAATCAATTGTTAGGTAGTCCCCTAAGGACTAACAATTAACCTCTAATGAACTAACATCTAATAACTGACAATATGAAACAAATTTTATTATTCTGCTTCTTGTTTATAGGAAGTCTCCACGCGCAAGAGTACGAAGTAACGGGTACTGTATCCGATACTTCAAACAGAGCTTTGCAATTCGTATCAGTAGTGATTAAAGGTACTGCTCAAGGAGTTACTACCAATAAAGAAGGTAAATACTCCATTAAGGTAAAGAAAGGAAAAACCTTGCAATTTGTTGCTATGGGCTATAAAACTCAAGAAGTGAAAATTACTGGGCAAAAAGTAATTGATATAGCTTTAGAAGAAATTTCCGAGATAGAAGAAACCGTATTAGTTGGCTATGCTCCTGTAAGGAAAGCATCTGTTGTTTCTTGTGCAGTAGCCGTAAAAAGCTACTCAGCAGGAAGACAACGAAAACGTAAACCCCAAGGGAGAAGACTAACCGAAACTTATAAAGCTATTGATGAGAATGGCTTTAAAAGCACTGCTACCGACCCTCTTACTACCTTTGCCGCCGATGTAGATAATGCTTCCTACAGCAATGTACGCCGTATGCTCAATGATAAGAAAAAACCCGATAAAGATGCGGTGCGCATAGAGGAACTTATCAACTATTTTGACTATAACTATACTCCTCCAGCCGAAGGTAGTAAAACACCTCTCAATGCGACCACTACCCTAAGTAAATGTCCTTGGAATACAGATAACTATTTGTTGCGTATCGGGTTGCAAGCTAAAAAAATAGACCTTACTAAAGCACCTCCTTCTAATATAGTGTTTTTGATAGATACCTCTGGCTCTATGTATTCACCCGACAAATTGCCCTTACTTAAAGAGTCGTTTAAGCTACTTTTGGAAAGCTTGCGACCTGAAGATAGGGTAGCAATTGTAGTCTATGCGGGAGCTGAAAGGGTAGCTTTGCCTTCTACACCTGCCAAAGAAAAAGATACAATTATTAAGGTTTTAGAAAACTTAGAAGCAGGTGGCTCTACCGCTGGAGGAGCTGGTATTCAAAAAGCCTATCAAATTGCCCGCGAGAACTTTATAGAAAAAGGAAACAACCGCATTATATTAGCTACCGATGGTGATTTTAATGTCGGTGTGCGCTCCGATGGCGAATTGAAACGCTTGGTAGAAAAAGAACGCCAAAGCGGAGTCTATATATCTGTATTGGGCTATGGTATGGGTAATTATCGCGATGATATGCTCGAAACTATAGCCAATAAAGGAAATGGTAATTATGCCTATATCGATAATATCGCCGAAGCAAAAAAAGTATTGGTGAATGAATTTGGTGGTACACTTTACACCGTAGCCAAAGATGTGAAACTACAGTTAGAATTCAACCCCCAATATGTGAAACAATACCGCCAAATAGGCTATGAAAACCGTGCCTTAGCCAATGAAGACTTTAAAGATGATAGTAAAGATGCTGGCGAAATAGGTGCAGGACATACTGTAACAGTGCTCTATGAATTAGTGCCTGCTAAAGGAAAAACAACTGACGAGTTGCGCTACCAAAAGCAAAATACACAAGCTCATAAAGATGAACTCGCTTTCCTCAAAATACGCTATAAAGACCCTTACATCAAACGCGCTAAAAGCGTAGAAGAAAGCACTCCTATTCCTTTTACTCTCACCGACTTCTCCCAAACCGATGATGATTATCGCTTTGCCGCCGCTGTTGCCGAATGGGGAATGCTCCTAAGAAATTCTAAATACAAAGCACAATCTTCTTATAATCAAGTACTCGAATTAGCCAAAAACGCTCTCGGTGAAGACAAAGAAGGCTACCGTAAAGAATTTATAGATTTAGTTGAGCTTTCCGAAAAAATAAAATAATAACCCAAATCCAAATAACTAATGGTATGAAACAAATTTTATTATTCTGCTTCCTGTTTATAGGAAGCCTCTACGCACAAGAGTATGAAGTAACAGGAAAGGTTACTGATGTTTCTAATGATCCTTTACCTGGAGTTTCAGTACTCATCAAAGGAACTACCCAAGGAGTTTCTACTGATTTTGATGGTAAATACACTATCAAAGTAAAGAATGGTGATATCCTAGAGTTTTCTTCTTTAGGAATGAAAACCAAACAAGTGAAAGTTAATGGGCAAAAAGTCATCAATGTAGTTTTAGAAGAAGATAACGTTGCCCTTCAAGAAGTGGTGGTAACAAGTTATGAAACTGCAAAAAGACGAGACGTAACTAGTTCTTCTATACGTATAAGAGGTGCAGGAAGTGTTAGTGGAAATTATGGAACAAAAAATGGCTATACTTTAAATACTTCTCGCGAGACTTATAAAGCGATTGATGAAGGCGGCTTTAAGAAAACAGCGAAAGACCCCGTAACGACTTTCTCTGCCGATGTGGATAGAGCCTCTTACAGCAATGTGCGCCGTATGCTCAACTACGGACAAAAGCCTCATAAAGATGCTGTGCGCATAGAGGAGCTTATCAACTATTTTGATTATAACTATACACCTCCAGCCGAAGGTAGCAAAACACCTCTCAATGCTACAACAACGCTAAGTAGCTGTCCTTGGAATCCTGATAATTATCTGTTGCGCATTGGATTACAAGCAAAGAAAATAGATCTTACCAAAGCGCCACCTTCTAATATAGTGTTTCTAATAGATACCTCAGGTTCTATGGACGAGCCCAATAAAATGCCTCTACTCAAAGCATCGTTCAAATTGCTTTTGGATAACTTACGTCCAGAAGATAGGATAGCGATTGTAGTCTATGCAAGTCAAACAGGTATTGCTTTACCTTCTACTCCAGCGAAAGAAAAAGAGAAAATCTCCAAAGTGATAGACGATTTGGTAGCTAGTGGATCTACAGCAGGAGGAGCAGGATTACAAACTGCCTATGAAGTAGCCGAAAAAAACTTTTTACCCAAAGGTAATAACCGTATTATCTTGGCTACCGATGGTGATTTCAACGTAGGAATTTCTTCACGTGATGAGTTGCAACGATTGGTAGAAGAGAAGCGCAACAATGGAATTTACATTTCGGTATTGGGCTATGGTATGGGTAATTATCGTGATGATATGGCAGAAACTATTGCCAACAAAGGGAATGGTAACTATGCTTATATCGATAATTTTACTGAAGCTAAAAAAGTATTGGTAAATGAATTTGGTGGTACACTTTACACCGTAGCCAAAGATGTGAAACTACAGTTAGAATTCAACCCTCAATATGTGAAAGAATACCGATTGGTAGGCTATGAAAACCGCGCTTTAGCCAATGAAGATTTTGAAGACGACAAGAAAGATGCTGGTGAGATAGGTGCAGGACATACCGTAACTGCTTTGTATGAATTGATACCTACCAAAGGAGCTACTACCGATGGGTTGCGTTATCAAAAACAAGTGAAAGAAGGATTTGCTAATGAATTAGCTTTCCTCAAAATACGTTATAAAGACCCTGTGGTAAAAGATGCTAAAAGCGTAGAAGAAAGCACTCCTATTCCTT
>NZ_KB291432.1:0-20619 GCF_000318295.1 Capnocytophaga sp. oral taxon 326 str. F0382 | reverse complement strand
CTTTGCCGCCGCTGTTGCCGAATGGGGAATGCTCTTAAGAAATTCTAAATACAAAGCAAAATCCTCATATAAACAAGTAATAGATTTAGCTAAGAATGCAACTGGAAAAGATGAGGAGGGCTATCGCAAAGAGTTCATTCGCTTGGTTGAACTTTCCGAAAAAATAAAATAATAAACTAACCCTTACCCCTAAAACATAGTAAACTAACAAACAAACTAACAATAATGAAATATTCAATAACTTTAGGAATGTTTTTGCTTACAATGATTACAGCAAAATCCCAAACGCTCGCCGAGCGTGTTAATGCTAAAAATGCTACTTTAATTGATGTGCGTACCCCTGAAGAATTTGCTAAAGGTACAGCCGAAGGAGCAATTAATATCCCATTGGAAGAAATAGGAGCTCGATGGCAAGAATTAAGAGGAAAAGAGAATGTTGTACTCTTTTGTCGTCGAGGCATTCGTGCAGGCAAAGCACAAGATATTCTCAAGAAGCACAATATTACAGCCGTCAATGGCAAAACTGTAGAGCATATAAAATCTTTGCAAAAAGTAAATTTAGCCGATAAACTTACTTTCCGCAACGATAAACAAACTACCTATTTCATAAAAGATGGTCAAAATGTGAGACAAGTAGCCATAGCTTTAGGTGAAGGAGCTGTACTAAAAAAACATACTACTAATATCCCTGCAACCCTTATTATGGTAAAAGGAACTGTGCGTTTTCTTATTAATGGTGAAGAAGTTGTACTCAAAGACCTCGATACCTATCAAATCCCTGTAGACGTAGAACACGAAGTGATAGGAGTTGAGAAAGAAAATATATTTATAGTAACCAAAGGAAATTAAGTTCAAGTAACAATAGGTAACAAGTAACAAAAACTACCCGTGAGCTCATACCTTTTGCAGAGTAGAATACTCTGTTTAGAGTATGTTATGTAGGGGCGTTTTGCAAACGCCCCTACCAAATCATCAAATCATCAAATCGTTATCTGTCGCTCCCACAACTCTCACTTTTCCAGATTGTCCCCTTCAGGGGCTAATTGCCAAATCATCACATCGCCAAATTATCTATGAGTCTCACTCCCTCAGCGTGTACCACTATAAAAGCGCGGTACTCTTTCCCTGCTTCTTTGGTAGTTGCGTGTTGCAAGGTATGAGCATCAGTAATAGTAAAATACTCTAAAGTAAAATCGGGTTCTTTGTCAAAAGTATCCACCACCCACGCTTCTACTTCAGCAGGAGTATGAGTAGCGAAACGCTCTTTGGCAGCGAGTAGGGTACGGTAAATGAAAGAAGCGCGATGTATCATAGCTTCACTTAGTAAAGCATTGCGTGAACTGAGGGCTAACCCTTCGCTATTGCGCACGATAGGGCAGGGGACGATAGTCACAGGTAAGCCTGTTTGTCGTACCATTTGCTGGATGATGAGCAGTTGTTGGTAGTCTTTTTCACCAAAGTAAGCTCTGTCGGGCATTACAATTTCGAAAAGTTTTTTAACAATCGTACCTACACCATCAAAATGCCCGGGTCGCGATGTGCCTTCCATTACTTTGTCTAATCCAGCAAAGTCAAATGGCTGAGCTACTACTTCATCGCCGTAAATATCGCTAACAGCAGGAGCAAAAATAATTACCTCTTTGCTATATTGGGCAATCTTATCAGCATCGGCTGTTAAGGTACGTGGATACTTCTCTAAATCGGTAGGATTGTTGAATTGTGTTGGGTTCACAAAAATACTCACAACGGCTATGTCGTTCTCTTCTTTAGCTTTTTTTACAAGCGATAAATGCCCGTCGTGTAAAGCACCCATAGTAGGTACTAAACCTATTGTTTTCCCTTGATTTCTAAGGGTTTCCATAAGTAAATGGAGTTCCTTTTGCTGTGTGTAAATCATCGATATAAAATCTTTTTTGGGTGCAAACTTATATAATTTTATGGATATGTGCATATTTTTTTGTACTTTTGTGCCTTCTAAGAGCAAAATAATTTAAAGAAATACTCTTTATGAAAGATAAAAAAGTACTCTACGTATCGTCTGAAGTATTGCCTTATTCACCTTATAGTGAATTAGCTAAAATGTCGTTTGAAGCCCCCAGAATGGTGAATGCTAACGGCGGTCAAATACGTATCTTTATGCCTAAATTTGGCAATATCAACGAACGCCGTCACCAGCTACACGAAGTGATACGCCTATCGGGTATGAATATTGTCATCAACGATATCGATGTACCTCTCATCATCAAAGTAGCTTCTATCCCTAAGGAACGCATACAAGTGTACTTTATTGATAATGACGAGTATTTCACACGTACTGGCACACTCTTTGATGAAGAAAACAATATGTATCCCGATAACGATGAGCGCTGTATCTTCTTCGCCAAAGGTATCGTCGAAACAGTGAAAAAACTCAATTGGTTACCCGATATCATCCACATACACGGCTGGGTGTCTGCTTTGTTACCTCTCTATTTGCGCACTTACTATAAAGATGAACCTATCTTTTCCGAAAGTAAAATCATTACCTCTGTGTTCGATAGTGATTACGATGGAGCTCTCGATTCTGCCTTAATCAACAAAGTAGCTTTTGATGGCATTAGCAAAAAAACAATCGACCCCCTCAAAAACCCTACTTACTACAACCTGATGCGCATCGCTATCAAGCACTCCGATGGCGTAATTGTAGTGAGTGAAAAGATGCCCGACGATTTCAAAACTTATCTCAAAAACTTGAGAAAACCAGTGATTTACAATAGCGATAAAGAAACCTTCCAAGAGTCTTACCGCGAATTTTACACTAAAATACTAAAGAAATAACAATAAACGAATGAATAACACTTACAAATTACTTTTTTCCCTCACTGTACTAACGCTTTTTAGCGCCTGCTCTTCCGACGATTTCAACGAAATAGATGGCGCACTCCTCAAAAATCCTAACTACAAAACCAGTGTCTTCACCCCTACTATTTCGGTGAACCAAATCAAACAAACTGCCGTACAAACCAATGGCTTAGGTGGATATTTGCTTGGGCAATACACTCAAGCGCCTTTTGGTACTAAATCAGCTACTATTGTAGCACAAGTAGGGCTCTCAACGGCTGCCCCTACTTTTGGTAGCAAAACTCAAGCGTTAGAAAATAGCGAAAACAAACCTGAAAACGAAAAAGTAACTAAGGCATTTTTGTACATTCCTTTCTTCAATCCTAATACTTCAAATAGTAAAGCTACCTATAGCCAAAATGCTGAATACCAATTAGATTCTATTTATGGCGACAAAAGTGCTTCTTTCCGTGTAGAAGTAAAAGAAACAAATTACTTCCTTAGTGATATAGGTACCGACCTGAAAGCTAAAGTCTATTATTCTAATAATACTGAAGTACTTACAAATTTAGGTAGTTCCATCGTTTCAGCTACTACTTCAGCTACTACTATTAGTAATAAAACGATTACACGCTTCCAGTTTGATGATCCTAAAACTACTACCGATGAGTCTAAAACAGTATACGATAATTTAGCTCCTGGATTACGCATCCCCCTTAACACTACTTTCTTCCAAACAAAAATATTAGATAAGGAAGGAAGCAACGAATTGGCAAATGTAAACGACTTTAAAAAGTATTTTAAAGGGATACAAATCAGTACCTCTAACTTCTCTAAAGATGTGATGATGCTCCTCAATATAGCAAATGCCAAAATACAGTTAGAATATAGCTATACCGCTTATGTAAGTGGTAGCACTGCTACTAAAACACAATATAGCCGTTATGATTTGCCCCTCAATGGCATTGCTCTAAACCTTTTCAACAATGCTGGTGAAAGCCTTACCGATACTAGTAAAATCTATTTGAGTGGCGCTTTAGGGCAAACTGCTTCTATTACCATTTCAGATACCGATATTGCTCGCATCAAATCTGAAAAGTGGTTAGTTACCGATGCAAGTCTATTTTTCTATGTAGATAATAGTGTTACTTATACTAAAACCCCCGACCGCCTCTATATCTACAATGCTCAAACGGGCGCTGTATTAGCCGATTATCAGTACGACCCTACTGCTAATAACAATCAATCTTCCTATTCACACTTGGTGCACTTAGGTAGATTACAAAAAGAAAACGGAGTAGGTAAATATTATCAACTGAGAATTACCAATCACATCCTCAATATGGTAACAAATAATACTACCAATGTTCCTTTAGCAATTGCTATAGGATCTAATATCAAGCAAACTGCTGTAGGTAGTTATAAAAGTGCAAGTGGTGATGGTAAAATAGCTAAAACAGCTCTCGCTACTCCCTTAGGTGTGGTGATTAAAGATATAAAATTGATTATCAACTACACCAAAGTAAAATAAGTATGGACTTAAGAGACCAACTTAAAAATCTTTTTCCTGATCATATAGAAGAAGAAACTCCTCAAGAAACTCCTTCTACTATATGGTTGCAAGATGAGCCTTTGCTTTGTAAATACGAAAAGCGCAAAGGCAAACCCGTAACTGTAATCGAAGGTTATAATGGAGCAGATAGCGATTTCAAAATATTAGCAAAAGAGCTCAAAACATACCTTGGAGTAGGAGGAACAGTGAAAGACGACTCTATCCTCATACAAGGTGATTACCGCGATACTATTATGCAACTCCTTAAAGAAAAAGGATTTAAAGTAAAACGCGTAGGAGGTTAAAGATAATTAACAATTCATAATTAACGATTATAATATGAAATTATTAGAAGGAAAAACCGCTATTATCACTGGTGCTAGTCGTGGTATCGGTCGTGGTATAGCCGAAGTATTTGCCGCTCACGGAGCGAACATTGCTTTTTCATACAGCTCTTCAGTAGAGGCTGCAAAAACTTTAGAAAATGAATTAGCTGCACAAGGTGTAAAAGTGAAAGGCTACCAAAGTGATGCCTCTAACTTTGCTCAATCTCAAGAATTTGTCGATGCCGTTGTTGCTGAGTTTGGTACCGTTGATATCCTTGTAAATAACGCTGGTATTACTAAGGACAACCTATTGATGCGTATCAGTGAAGAGGATTTCGATAAAGTAATCGAAGTAAACCTCAAATCTGTGTTTAATATGACCAAAGCGGTACAACGTACTATGCTCAAACAGCGCAAAGGCTCTATTATTAATATGAGTAGCGTGGTAGGAGTGAAAGGTAATGCTGGTCAGTCTAACTATGCTGCCTCTAAAGCAGGAATTATCGGCTTTACTAAGTCGATAGCCTTGGAATTAGGCTCTCGTAACATCCGCTGTAATGCCATTGCGCCAGGTTTTATCGAAACCGAAATGACTGCTGTACTCGATGAAAAAGTAGTACAAGGATGGCGTGATGCTATTCCTCTTAAACGTGGCGGACAGCCTGAAGATGTAGCCAATGCTTGCGTGTTTTTAGCCTCCGATATGTCGGCTTATATCACTGGGCAAGTACTCAATGTAGATGGCGGAATGCTCACATAATTTTGTTATTTCAGAAAAACTTTTTACTTTTGCCGAATGTTAATGAAAAAATATATCATCATCGGTCTGCTCGGTGTGCTTTTTGCCTCCTGTGGTGAGTACCAAAAAGCCCTCAAATCTACAGATGGAAGTGTCAAATACATCGAAGCTGAAAAGCTCTATAAGGCTAAAAAATACAAAAAAGCGAATCGCCTTTTTGAACAAATAGCCTCAGAATATGCAGGAAAACCTCAAGGGGAACGCATCTACTATATGTATGGTGACGCTTGTTATCAACTCAAGCAGTACAGTTTAGCTTCCTATCAGTTCGAACGTTTGCAGAAGCTGTACCCTCGTAGTGAAAAAGCTACCGAAGCTTCCTTTTTAGAAGCTAAATCACTATACTTAGAAACACCTAAGTATAGTGTAGATCAAACCTATACTTATCAGGCACTCGAAAAACTGCAGTACTTTTTGGATAGATACCCTAATAGTGAGTATACCAAAGAGGCTAATGAACTTACCTTGGATTTGGTAACGCGTTTAGAGAAAAAAGATTTTGAAATTGCCAAACAATACGATAAGATTCGTGACTATCAGGCAGCGATGAAATCATTAGATAATTTCTTGACCAATAATCCTGGAAGTCCTTTCAGAGAAGAAGCTTTGTACACCCGTTTGCACTCAGCTTATGAGTGGGCGATCAATAGTGTGGAAAGCAAAAAAGAAGAACGCCTCAATACCGCTAAAGAAGCCTACGACAACTTGTTGCGTGCTTACCCTGAAAGCAAATTCAAAAAGGAAGCTGAGAATATGCTCGCTAAAATTAATACATCACTAAAAAGTTTTACATCACAAAAATAATTACATTATGGATTTTAAAAAAATAGATGCTCCTACCTCTACGATTACTTACAACAAATCGGCTATAGAAGCACCTACTGGTAATATTTACGAGGCCATCTCTATTATTGCCAAACGTGCTAACCAAATAAACGCCGAAATTAAAAAAGAATTGGTAGAAAAGTTAGAGGCTTTCGCTACTAATAACGATAGCTTAGAGGAAATCTTTGAGAACAAAGAACAAATAGAAGTATCTCGTTTCTACGAGCGTTTGCCTAAACCTCAAGCCATCGCTGTAAAAGAATGGTTGGATGGTAAGGTATACTACCGTGAAACCGAATAAAAATGGGTATTTATAAATTGTTTGTTAGGCTTTAAGCAGTAAGCACTCGCTTGCCGTTTAAAGCCTTTTTCAATCTATTTTAATTATGAATATAGTACTTGGTGTCACAGCTGGAATTGCCGCCTATAAAACGCCTCAGTTAGTGCGCTTGCTCACTAAAAAAGGATATAATGTAAGGGTAATCCTTACCGAAAATGCAAAGGAGTTCGTAACGCCTCTTACCCTTAGCACTGTGTCTAAAAATCCTGTGCTTACAAGCTTCTCATCTCCCGAGGGTGATTGGCATAGCCACGTGGAGTTAGCGCTCTGGGCTGATACAATGCTCATCGCTCCTGCTACGGCTAATACCATTGCTAAAATGGCTCACGGGGTATGTGATAACTTACTATTGGCTACTTATTTCTCCGCTAAAGCACCCGTATTCATTGCTCCTGCAATGGATTTAGATATGTATGCCCACCCTACGGTTACCGAGAATTTAGCAAAATTAGCATCCTATGGCAATCACATTATTCCCGCAACTTATGGCGAACTTGCTAGCGGACTTGTAGGACAAGGACGTATGGCTGAACCTGAAGATATAGTGCTCTTTATAGAAAATACACTCTCCGAAAATCTTCCTCTTAAAGGTAAAAAAATACTTATCACCGCTGGTCCTACTTATGAGGCTATCGACCCTGTGCGATTTATAGGAAACTTCTCCTCTGGCAAAATGGGGATTGCTCTTGCTAATGAAGCTGTACGACAAGGCGCTGAAGTACATTTAGTGTTAGGACCTTCTTCCGAAAAAAATATTCACTCACAAATACACTTGCATCGTGTGGTAAGCGCGCAGCAAATGTATGAAGCTGCTGTAACCGAATTTCCTTCTTGCGATATTGCCATTCTCGCCGCAGCCGTCGCCGATTATACCCCCGAAACTGTAGCCCCCGAAAAAATTAAAAAGAAAGGCGGTAATCTCAGTCTAACCTTAGTCCCTACCGTCGATATATTAGCGTCTTTAGGTAAGATTAAAACTACCCAAACACTCATTGGCTTTGCCTTAGAAACTGAAAATGAGGTAGCTAATGCCCAAGCTAAATTGGAGAAAAAAAACTTAGATGGTATTGTGCTCAACTCCTTGCGCGACCCTGGTGCTGGCTTTGGTACTGATACCAATAAAATTACCTTTATAACTAAAAACGAGCAAAAAGCTTTTCCACTCCAACATAAATCTACAGTAGCTTTTAATATTTTAAAAGAATGCCTAAATATATGAAAAATATCACTCTGTTTTTGATCTTATTTGCAAGTATAACGTTGCAAGCTCAAAAAGTGCATTTGGATAGTGTACAAAGAAAACTCTTTGCTATAAATGGATATGACAGAGAGGGAAGCTATACTACTAAACAATACTATGACTCCTCCAAACGTAAACTTATTAAGGAATATTCTTTGATGATAAGAAAACCTTATGTTACAAAGTCTATTTATTTCTATGATAAACAAAATCAACTGGTTTTATATGAAGAATACACTCGAAAAAAAGATAGTGATAAGTGGAAAAAAGTGAAAAAAGAAGAGTATGTGAATGATAAAGATAAGAAAATTACTTCTTCTTATAATGCTTTTAGAAATGAATGGATAAAAGAACGAAAAGAAGAACTTATCAAAAAAGGAAAGTTCTTCTTTTATACAAAATATGAATGTACTGAAGGCTCTAAATGGCAACCCAAAACCCAAAGTATATACTTACAGAACAAACAAAACAAAACTACTGAACTTACTCATTATAGTAGAGATGAAAATAAAAATCAGTGGTTGCCTCAAAAGAGAATCATAACAGTTTATGAGAATGATACTATAAAAAAATCAGAGTTAAAATCTACTTATAAAACTGATAAATGGGTTGAAGAAGCAAAATATGAATATGCTGAGGATACTATTGTTGGTGCTTATTCTATTTACAGTGAAATGCTTAATGGCAAATGGATTCCTAAAGAGAAAAACAGCACAAAATTAACTCTTAACCCTACAAAAATATCTCGTTTAAGACAAAAATGGAATGAAAAACAACAACAGTGGGAAAACGACTACCTTCTAGAAGAAAAATATAATGAAAATGATTGCTTGCAAGCGTATATTCATAGTAACTGGGATAAAGAAAAAGATGTTTTTGCAATGATAGAACAACAATCTTACCAGTATGATACTCATAAGAATATGACTGAAAAACTCTCTATTTTTAACGAAGTAAAAAAAGATAAAATAAAAACCGTAAACCAATACGACGCACAAAATAACCGCATACTCACTATTGATTATCGCTATAATTTTGACACTGATAACTGGGAAGAAGAGAATAAAATAATCTATGAGTATAACACTTCTATCTTGCGTAAATCAATAGTAGATGAAGGTGCATTAGGAACTGTAGGTTTTGATTCTACTCACGCCCTCTTTAGTGCTACATTTTACGGTAAACGGCAAGGAGAATATCAAAAACAATATGAACTGCATTTTTATTATAGTGAGATAAAAAAATAAAATATTCCACTCAATATTTTGCAATTCTATAAAAAAACAGTAGCTTTGTAATTTCTAACAATAAAAATAAAATAAATGAAATCATACATCTTCCCTGGTCAAGGAGCCCAATTTGTAGGTATGGGGCTTGACTTATATGAAAAATCTACTGAAGCTAAAGCGCTTTTTGAAGCAGCTAATGGCATTCTTGGATTCTCTATTACCGATATAATGTTTAGTGGTACTGATGAAGACCTCAAACAAACTAAAGTTACCCAGCCTGCAATCTTCTTGCACTCAGTAATCCTTAGCAAGGTGCTTGGTAAAAATTTTGTTCCTCAAATGGTCGCAGGACATTCATTAGGTGAATTTTCTGCTTTAGTAGCCAATGGAACCCTCTCATTTGAAGATGGTTTGCAATTAGTAGCCAAACGTGCAGCTGCGATGCAAAAGGCTTGCGAATTACAACCTGGTACAATGGCTGCCGTATTGGGTTTAGAGGATGCTAAAGTGGAAGAACTTTGTGCAACAATCGACGGGATTGTAACTCCTGCCAATTATAATTGTCCAGGTCAGTTGGTGATTTCAGGCGAACTCAAAGCAGTAGAGGCGGCTTGCGAAAAGATGAAAGAAGCAGGTGCTAAGAAAGCACTTATCTTATCTGTGAGTGGGGCTTTCCATTCTGTATTGATGAAACCTGCTGAAGAAGAATTAGCTGCAGCAATTGAACAAACAGCATTCCATAAACCATTATGCCCTGTATATCAAAATGTAACCACTACAGCCGTAAGCGATGAAAACGCTATCAAAACCAACCTTATCAAGCAACTTACCGCTCCTGTGAAATGGACACAAAGCGTACAACAAATGATTGCTGATGGAGCTACCGAATTTATTGAAGTAGGACCTGGTAAAGTACTACAAGGTTTGGTGAAAAAGATAAATAAAGAGGCTGTGGTAGCCTCGGCTGAACTATGATACAAGTAGAAAATTTACATAAATCTTTCAATGGAACTGAAGTGCTGAAAGGCATTTCTACTACATTCGAGAAAGGTAAAACAAACCTTATTATTGGGCAAAGTGGTTCAGGAAAAACAGTATTCCTCAAATCACTCTTAGGACTCTTTACCCCCGATTCAGGTGACATTATCTACGATGGGGTGAAGTACGCCGATATGAAACGCAAAGAACGAGTAGCCCTCCGCCAAAAAATGGGAATGGTATTCCAAGGGAGTGCTTTGTTTGATTCGATGACAGTCCTTGAAAATGTGATGTTCCCTTTGAAGATGTTTTCCCAAAAATCAGCTGACGAAATCCGTGAACGTGCCGATATAGTGCTCAGCAGGGTGAATTTGGTAAATGCCGAAAATAAATTGCCTTCAGAAATTTCTGGAGGTATGCAAAAACGGGTGGCTATTGCTCGCGCTATTGTAAACAATCCTAACTACTTGTTCTGCGACGAACCTAACTCAGGTCTCGACCCTAAAACCTCTATCGTAATAGATAACCTTATTCAGGAAATTACTCAAGAGTTCAATATCACCACTGTTATCAACACTCACGATATGAACTCCGTAATGGAAATAGGGGCTAAGATTGTTTTCTTGAAAAATGGATACAAAGAGTGGGAAGGCTCTAAAGATACGATTTTCCGTACAGATAATGAAGCCGTTACTGATTTTGTCTATTCATCGGAACTCTTCAAAAAAGTGCGAAAGGCGTATTTGGAAGAACACGTCTAAATTACAACTCTTTTATCCGTATTTAGCAAATAATTACTATCTTTGCGCCCACTAAAAAACTTAAAAACAACTTTTTTAAAATGGCAAAACACAAGTACACCAGATCGCAAACTAGTTTGCACCCTGAAATTATCGACCTATTGAACAACCAAGTGAGTAAAGAAGCTGAAGCAAGCTCTCTCTATTTAGCTATGGCTTCTTGGGCTGAATATAATGGCTACTCTCGCAGTGCCGAGTTTTTTTACGATCACGCTGTAGAAGAAAGAGATCATATGATGAAAATCTTCCGCTTCCTCAACGAAAATGGCGCACGTGCTTTTGCTCCTAAAGTAGGGGAGGTACAACAAGAATTTGATTCACTTAAAGAAGTTTATGAAAAAACTTTGGAACACGAAATCAAAGTAACTCAATCTATCTTCGCGATCTTCAAAAAAGCACGCCAAGTAGATGATTACGCTTCCGAAAACTTCTTGCAATGGTTCGTTCAAGAACAGTTAGAAGAAGAACGTTTGGTACACTCTATCCTCGACCTCTTCGAATTCTACAACGAGAACGATTCGCCTATTGCTCTTAAACTTATCGACGAACGTATTCCTTTAGACGAAAAATAATGATTTTAGTAACTGGCGGAACAGGGCTGATTGGCAGCCGCTTGCTTTTTTACCTTACTCAAAACAAGGCGCATAAAGTAAGGGCTGTCTATCGCAGTGCCCATTCGTTAGAGAAAGTCGAACAACTTTTTATACAACAATCCCCCAATGGAGCGGAACTGTTCCGCTCTATTGAGTGGGTACAAACCAATATAAGTAACATTCCAGCGCTTGAAAAAGCATTTGTGAATGTTACTTTTGTTTTTCATTGTGCAGGCTTTATCTCTTACCAACCTAAAGATTTTGCTCAGCTCATCAAAGTGAATGTAGAGGGAACGGCCAATATCGTAAACTTGTGTATTGATTTTAAGGTAAAAAAACTCTGTTATGTGAGCTCTGTAGCTACCCTTTCTGCCTTGCCTCACACACCTATTGATGAGGAAAACGACTGGAATAGTGAGGACAATAACACTGATTACGCTATCAGTAAGAACGGTGGTGAGATGGAAGTATGGCGTGGATCGCAAGAAGGATTGCCAGTGGTTATTGTAAATCCTTCAGTGGTGTTGGCTGCTGATTTCTCCGAACAAGGCTCTGGCTTGTGGTTTAAAAAAGTAGCTGATGGACAGAAATATTACCCCACAGGGGGTACAGGTTTTGTCGCGGTAGATGATGTGGTGCGCGCAATGATTGCCTTACAATTCTCCGAAGTTACAGGAGAACGCTTTGTGCTGAATACGGCTAACCTTACTTATCAATCACTTTTTGAGAAGATAGCCAAAGGATTAGGAGTGAAAGCTCCTACTAAAAAGATTTCTCATAAAGTATTGCGTCGTTTCGCGCGTTTAGACGGCTTTTTAAGTTTCTTGGGTATCAAAAAGCGAACCCTCACTCTCCAAACAGCCGATGCTCTCGGCTTAATAAGGACTTATAATGGCGATAAAATAAAAGAGTTTATCGATTTTCAGTACAGTGATATCGATGAAGTAATTCAAGAGATTTGTCATAAAATAAAAACTACAACTCTCGGAAGCTCTCTATGATTAAAAAACTTTTAAAATATTTCCTAAAAACCCTACTCTTTGTGGTAGGTTTTATAGTGCTCTATGGGGTGCTGTGCTTGTTGTTGCCATTAATTCCCATTTCTGCAGAAAAAACAACTGAACCCAAAACTATTACCATCTACCTTCTCTCTAACGGAATGCACACCGATTTGGTACTACCTACTCAAAATGAGTTTATAGATTGGACAACTAAAGTTTCTCCTGATGATACCAAAGGAAAAAAGAGAGGCGATTGGTTGGCTTTTGGTTGGGGCGACAAAGGCTTTTACCTTAATACCCCTACTTGGGCTGATTTAAAGTTCTCTACAGCAGTAAAAGCTGCTTTTTGGATGAGTGATTCGGCTATGCACACCACCTATTTAGGAGGTACCGAAGGATATGAAAAAGTAGCACAACTAAGTCTTACAGCTGCACAATACAAGCGCTTGATAGGCTATATCGATCAGCAGTTCGACAAAGATGCACAGGGTAAATACATCCCTATACCCACCAATGCCGTTTATGGCACTACCGATGCTTTCTACGAAGCCAAAAGTACTTATAACTTTCTCTACACCTGCAACACTTGGGCAGACTATGGGCTTCGTGCTGCCGGACAAAAATACGCTCTCTGGACTGCCACCGATTCAGGAATATTTAGGCACTATAAACATTAATTTTTTAAAATGGAAGTTCAAATAAAAGATAATAAAATTTTTGCACCATTAAAGGATAAATGGTTGGTATTGAAACCTGAAGAAAAAGTACGACAAGAATACATTTGCCGTTTGGTTAATTCCTATGGTTTTGATCTTAAACAAATGGAGCAAGAAGTAGGAGTTACTAACTCTCAAAGAGGGCAAGGAAGAGCAAGAGCTGATATTAATGTCTATAAAAGCGAAGCTGATAAAATAGCCTCCAAAAGTCCCGTGATTGTAGTAGAATGTAAAGCTGAACATATTACAATTCGCGAAGAGGATTACTTTCAAGGTTACAACTATGCTTCGTGGGCAGGTGCTGATTTTTTTGTAACAACCAATCTAAAAGAAACTCGTATATTTAAGGTTATCAAAGGGCATATCCCTAAAAAACTTGAGGAAGTAGTCAATATCCCTACTGCTGAAGAAATGAAGAGCGAAAAAAAAATAAACGAGCTCTTAAAACAGACTAAAGCTTTTACTCGAGATGAGTTTTCTAAACTACTTTTTAAGTGTCATAATATCATCAGGAATAATGATAAACTTTCACCTGAAGCTGCTTTTGATGAAATTAGCAAGATACTATTCATAAAAATTAGATATGAAAGAACAAATTCCGAAAATCAAATATTTTCATTAGAAGCATTCAGAGCTGATAAAGAAAGTTATGACAAATATAAATCTAAGGGAGATAAAGAATTTTATCAACTTTTGTTTGAAAAAACTAAAGAAGATTTTAGAGATGATGACCTTTTTGAACCTACTGAAATCATTAGAATACGAGAAAATAGCTTTGAAGCTATTGTAAAAGAATTAGAAATATACAATCTTTCCACTACTTCCGATGATGTAAAAGGGATCGCCTTTGAAGAGTTTTTAGGAAAAACATTCAGAGGAGAATTGGGACAATTTTTTACTCCGAGAACCATAGTTAATTTTATGGTGGAAGTCTTAGATCCTCAAGAAACAGAAACTATTTGTGACCCTTGTTGTGGTTCAGGTGGTTTCTTAATAAAAGCCTTCGAGTATGTCCGTGCAAAAATAGAAGCTAAAGTCCAACAAGAAAAAGAACTCATCAAACAAGAATATTACACTGAAACCTACGAAAAACTATCAGATGCCGAAAAAGAAAAAATAGACGACAAAGTAAATAAATTCTTCTCCCAGTTAAATGAGGAACTCAATATCAACAATGACAAAAGCCGAATTAGAACATTGAGTTATGATTGTATTTTTGGAACCGATGCCAACCCTAGAATGAGCCGTACCGCCAAAATGAATATGATAATGCACGGTGATGGTCACGGAGGTGTACACCACAATGATGGGTTACTAAACGTAAACGGCATTTTTGAAAACCGATTTGATGTGATTCTTACCAATCCTCCTTTTGGAGCACGTGTAGAGAAATCACTGAAAATTACAGAAGCTGATAAATATACTGATGAAGAACGTATCAAAAAATACCAAAAACGATATGGTGATGAGTATAATAAAGCATTAAAACAAGTGAATAACAATATAGGGAAACCTCTCGTGAGTCTCTATAAAATGGGGGCAATGAGTACCCTTACTGAAGTGCTTTTTATAGAACGATGCTTGAACTTGCTCAAACCAGGAGGTAGAATGGGGATAGTACTTCCTGAAGGTGTGCTTAACAATAGTAATTTACAAAAAGTACGAGATTATGTAGAAAGCAAAGCAAAAATATTGCTAATCGTATCTATTCCTCAAGATGTGTTTATAGCAAGCGGCGCTACGGTAAAACCTAGTTTGTTGTTTTTTAAAAAATTCACAGAAGAAGAAGCGCTACAATATGCAAGTATTAAGAGCAAAGCAACTATCACAATAGAAGCTAAATATGCTGAGGAAGTAGCAAATATCCAACAGAAATTAGCTAAAAAAGGCAAAGAAGCATTACCTGCAGAAGAGAAAAAACAACTGAAAGCCGAATTGAAAAATATTGAAGCTAAAAAAGAACGAGAAATAAAAGCTATTGTTAAAGAAGAGTTTAACTATACTATTCCTATTGCTGAAGTAGAAAAAGCAGGTATTAGTACGACAGGGGCTCGTATAGATAACGAATTAGATCCCTTGGCTAAAGAATTTAAAAAATATACTTCTGAAAATCATCTGTGGGAAAAACTTACCGAAAGCGTTCAGTACGATGTAAAAGGTGAGTTTGTATATCGCATTCAAATAGCAGATAAAGAAGTTGGTGAACCCGAAATTTTCTATCAAAAAAGCAAGTATGAAAACTTATAAGAAATTAAAATTTGTAGGATTTAGCAATATAGAAAGTTGGAGTGCTTATAGTATCTTAGAAAAAGGATTAAGATTCTCAAATAAATACAAATTAGTAAAGATAAAAACTTTTCTTTCAAGAAATAAAACTTCTATAAAAATTGAAGATAACAATTATTATAAGCGTCCTACTATTAAAATAAATGGTGCTGGTATTTCTTTAAGAGATAAGGTTAAAGGGAAGGAAATAGGTACTAAAAGTCAATTCCTTATTAAAAAAGGACAATTTTTGTTGTCAAAAATTGATGCTAGAAATGGGGCTTTTGGGGTTGTGCCTGAAGAACTTGAAGGTGGTGTGATAACAGGTAATTTTTGGACTTTTGATGTTAATTATAATGTAATCAATCCATACTTTTTACAATTAATCACAAAAACAAAACAATTTCAAGACTTAAGCCAATCAGCAAGTGTTGGCACAACAAATAGAAACTATTTACAAGAAGAATCTTTTTTAAATTTTTCTATACCCCTTCCTCCTTTATCCGAGCAAGAAACCATTGTAAAAAACTATTACGATAAAATAACTCAAGCTACAACTTATGGGCAACAAGCTGAAACCTTAGAAAAAAACATTGAAAACTATCTATTTGAGGAGTTGGGAGTGAGTTTTCAAAAATATGAACTTCTACAAATAGGTAAATTACACTTTATAGAGTTTAAGGAAATTGAAAATTGGATATATAATTCAATAGAAATGCAATTTTATAAAGATTTAAGTAAATCAAAATTTCCAATAAATACCATTGGTGATGTATTTGATTTTATTTCAAGAAATTGGGAAAAGAAAGCAAATGAAGATAAGGAATATATAGAATTAGGATCTATAGATGCTAATTTTGGAATATTAGAAACTAAAACAATTAGTCCTGAAAAATCACCGAGCAGAGCTACTCAAATAGTAAAAACAGGAGATTTAATCATTGGGACTACGAGACCCTATTTGAAAAAGTTTGCAATTATAGATGAAAAATATTCTGACTTTGTAGCTTCATCAGGTTTTTCAGTAATTGAAGAAAATAAAGGGAAATATAATTTGTATTTTCTCAATGAGGTAATCAAATCGGATATTGGAATAAAACAATTCGAAATAAAAATGACAGGGGCATTATATCCTGCTATTACCCAAACAGAATTAGAAAGTTTAAAAATTCCTGTTCCACCACTATCAAAACAAAACGAAATAGCAGCTACAATAGCAACAATGAAGCAAGAACAAAAAAACAAAATAGAACGAGCAACACTCCTAAAACAACAAGCAGAACAAGAATTTGAACAAACTATATTCAGCTAAATTATGAGAATCAAAGAAATTAAAATAGCCAATAAAGCCTTTAAAAACCTTGATGTTTCATTAGAAAACAATACTTCAGGGGTAATGGCTTTTATAGGAAATAATGGCAGTGGAAAAAGTAATTTGTTAGAAGCTATAAGTGCTATTTTTAAGCATTTGTACGACAAGAAGGAAAAGGATATTCCCTTTAATTTTTCATTAACCTATATAATAGGAAGTAGTAAGGATATAGTCAAAATTACCAAAAAGGGCTCTTCTGTTACCACAGAAATAAATAGCCAATCAAAATCTGACCCTTATAACTATCTTCCTAAACAAATTGTAGCTATCTATAGTGGTGAAGAAGATAGATTGTGGAAAAAATATTATTTGCCTACCTATCAAGAATACATTGCAAAAATAGGAGTTGAAACCTATAATAATATGCCAAAAATGTTGTATATCAATAAGTTTTATTGGCATATATCTCTGTTGTGTTTGTTGTTAAATCAGTTCAATAACTTAGAGGATACTTTTTGTAGTGAAATCTTGGGGATAGAAAATACTAACTCTATTAAGTTTTCTTTTAATAAAGCGAATTATAAAAGTTATAAAGATAGTATTGTTAAGCAATTTATCAGTAAAATAGATAAAAAACAAGAGTACACCTTAGAAGAGTTGAGAATGATTATTGAACAAGAAGGATATACACTTATAGATGTTTACAAATTCTTCTATATTGCTTTTACGCCCGCTGACCAAAAAATGCTTCAAGACATTGTTATAAAATACAACAATGAAAACTTAGAAATAGAAGATTTTAGTGAGGGAGAAAAGAAAATGATACTCATCAAAGCAGCTTTAGAATTTGCTGCACAAGAGGACAGTCTGTTTATCCTTGATGAACCCGATGCTCACATACATCTTAGCAATAAAATGCAAATCAAAAAAGTGTTAGAAGAGTATGAACAAAACAGACAAGTGATCATCACTACCCATTCACCTACCTTAACCGATTGCTTAGACAATGAATCTATCTATATGCTTGATAGAGGAAAACTTATCTCAGCAGAAAAACAAAAAGTTTTAGAAAGTATCTCTGGAGAATTTTGGAATAGATTTCAACAAAACACATTTATTTCTTCCAAAAGTCCCATTATACTATTAGTAGAAGGTAAATTAGATAAAATACATATCAATAATGCCTATAGAGCATTAAAAGAAGAGTATCCAAATTTGAATTTCGATATCTTCTGTTTAAATAGTGAAACTAAGATACAGCCTTTCTTGTCAGGGTTGTACGAAAGTGATTTTGAAACAGATAAGCTCTATATAGGGGTTTATGATAATGATGAAGCAGGGCATAAATCATATAAAAGCTTTGATGAAATCAGTCAGAAAAGCTATAAGAAGCTTAAAGAAAATAATAAGGCACACAACACTTATTTTTCTGTAGAATTGCCTAAACCTGAAGGAATTACTTGTGATTGTACAATCGAAACAATGTATGATTATACCAAATGGGAAGAAGCATACCAACAAGCTGTACAGCATACTTCAGGAAAAACTAAAGATAAGTCAATTGATAAATATTGTAAGGATGTATTACAAGAGGCAAAAAATATTTTAGCAGAAAACTCTAATAGCTTTGTAAAAGAAGATTTTAAGAATTTTAGAAAGCTATTTGATTTAATCAAAGAGATTGCCCAATATGCAAAAACTTTAAAAGATAATACAATCACTAACGAAAAGCCTAAAAATACAGAATCTAATACTCCTAAGTCTGTTCTACAAGCAAATGTGTTACCTCAAAATACTATAGAAGTGGTTTTAAAAACACAGAGTGTAGATGCATTAGCTTGGTATAATACCCAATCTGGCGAAATTACATTAAAGAAGGGAAGTAAATTAGCTTTAGAAGTTGTTGATAGCTATAAGAAGCAAGAAAAACAAAGGCTTAAAGAGTTAAAGAAAATTGCAGAACAAACAGAAAATAACTACATTCTTAAGGAGGATAAAAAATGTAAGTCTGTATCAGGTGCTGCTTGCTTTGTATTAGGAAGAACTGCAAATGGTTGGGTAGAGTGGAGAATTAAAGAGAATAATAATATTTTAGATTCTATCCGAATCAACAAAAATTCTTAATATGAAACACTTAAAATTTTTGCTTTTTCCCTTTGCAGTGCTTTATGGTGCGATAGTTCGTCTGCGCCATTGGTGCTACAATGTTGGCATTTTTAAAGTACATACCTTTGCGGTGCCTACTATTTGCGTGGGCAATGTAGCGGTAGGAGGGACAGGCAAGAGTCCAATGGTAGAATACCTTATCCAAAAATTCCAAAATCGTCATAAAATAGCTGTCCTCAGTCGTGGCTACAAACGCAAAACCAAGGGATTCCTCTTAGCTGATAAAACCTCTACTGTCTTGGATTTAGGTGATGAACCCTTTCAATTCTGGCAAAAATATAAGGATATTATTTTAGCAGTCTGTGCGAATCGCGTTGAGGGTATCCAAAAAATATGCTCTTTACCTACCCCTCCCAATCTCATTATCTTAGACGATGCTTTTCAACATCGTCCCGTAAAAGCAAAATTTAACATAGTGCTCACCGCTTATGCACAGCTCTTTACAGATGACTGGCTACTGCCAATGGGGCGACTCCGTGATGTAGTAAGCCGCGTGCAACAAGCTGATATAGTAGTAGTAACCAAATGTCCCCCTACTTTATCAGTGGCCGAACGTACTGCTATTACTCAAAAACTACAACAGCACACAATAGCACCTATCGCATTTGCTACCATAGTTTATAACCAACAAGTGTATGACAAAGAAAAACTAATCCCGTTGGAAATGTTTATACAAGAACCTTTTACCTTAGTAACAGGTATTGCTAATCCGCAACCTCTATTAGCCTATTTAAAAGAGCAAGGAGCAGATTTTCAGCACTTAAACTTCCCCGATCATCATCATTTTACTAATAAGGAATTGGAACAATTACAAGGCAAACGCATCCTAACTACTGAGAAAGACTATGTGCGCCTCCAACCTCATTTGCAAAACTTATATTACCTGCCTATAGCAATGCAATTCCTCACCCCCGCTGATGAACATATATTTGGCACGGTTTTTGAAAATCTCTAAAAACAAAATAATTACAAACTTTTATCAACTATGACAAAAAAACTCATCGCTATTGTAGCTTTTGTTTTAACAGCTACTGCTACCCTCGAAGCTCAGGAAATTAAATGGATGACTTTTGATCAAGCTATTGCCGCTCAAAAGAAAAAACCTAAAAAAATATTCGTCGATGTATATACTAATTGGTGTGGACCTTGCAAAATGTTAGCTAACAACACCTTTAAAAACAAAGACTTAGTGAACTATGTAAATGATAACTACTATGCTGTGAAATTCAATGGTGAAGGTAATGAAGTAGTGAACTACAAAGGTCAAAAGTTTGAGAATAAGGATTATGATCCTGCAAGAGCTCAATCACGAAACTCTCTCCACCCGCTCACTAATTACTTGCAAGTACAAGCTTATCCTACAATGGTGTTCTTAGACGAGAAAAACGATTTGATAACAGGGCTTACTGGCTATATGTCACCTACCCAATTAGAACTCTACTTGAAAATGTTTAAAAACGACGAACATAAAAGTATTACTACCCAACAAGAGTTCCAAGTATATCAATCAAAGTTCAAACCTACATTCAAAAACTAATAAATACACTTTTTCATAAACACACGCGAAAAACTCTTGGCTAAATGTCAAGAGTTTTTTAATTTTTTATTATCTTTGCCACATAAATAACATCAGTTTGATATAACAGAATATTGATTT
>NZ_KB291431.1:0-667 GCF_000318295.1 Capnocytophaga sp. oral taxon 326 str. F0382 | reverse complement strand
TGAGGTAAAACAAGCTTTTAAAGAATTGTTTAAAAACAAAAAAGATGAGCTCTTTGAGATTATTTTGAAAAACAATACTTTGAAAAATAACTTATTAGGTGAAGGTTTAACTAAAAGTGAAGCTAAAAATGTTTTTGGAGACCTAATAAATTCAACAGATTCTGTTTTGTACAATTTTATAAAATTCTAATTTATGTATTCTCTAATTGAAATAAAAGAAAATATAAATAAAGTAATTCCTTTTAAAGAAGGAATAATTTATAGTTTGTTAAACGACAATTTGTTATATGACAATACACTCTTAATGAAAGGAATAGATGGTACTAGCATTTATAAGATTTCAGATGCTCTAATTCAAGTTTTTGATGAAGAGAAGGGGTGCTATTATATTGATGAAAATTTTAATATTATTAAAAGTAACTATTTTCTTATAGCAAATGAGAATTCTAAATATTTAATAGCTTGGGCTAATGCTGTAAAAATATCAAGAGGAGTATATAACAGAAGTATTTGTCTTTTAGAAAATGATTTAGTCAATGTAAAGGAGATAATTCTTGAAGAAAACTATCAGTATTTAAAAACTTATACAAATGATGTACTTATTACATCAAGTAAAGATGTAATATTGGGTTATCATATTTTTCCTACCAACTTGCTTTGGGAGTTT
>NZ_KB291430.1:0-5723 GCF_000318295.1 Capnocytophaga sp. oral taxon 326 str. F0382 | reverse complement strand
GCACACGATTTTACCGCCATTCGCAATATTTGCTTTGCTCTGCCCGAGCAGGAAAAGGCACAAATCAAAAAACAAACCCAACACAAAGATTGGGAAAATATATTCGAGAAAAAGCATCTTAGCTACGAAATCGAGTATATCATCACCTATCTGATGATGTGTGTTTGCCATAGCGTAGAAGAACTACTAAGTGTAGAAAAACAATTGGATTTCACTTCTGTAAAGAGCTATCATACACGTATTAAGTATCCTCTTTTCTTTTTGAATTCCCAACATACCCAAGCCTTTATGGATTTTATCCACACCCCCGAAGGGGCGTATATGATAAAGGGTGCCCAACAGGTTTTTGAGCAATCCCCGCGTAGTTTTTCTATCGAAATACTCTTAGCCCTCTATACAGAGGGGATTATCCCTTTCAATGATGAGATTTTTGTCAAAAACTTATATGATATCGGATACAGCCGTACACAAGAAGTCAAAGCAGCTGAGGTACTCCTCCAGTATCCTGAGCTGGCAACGCGTGTGATTCCTCATACGGCTAAGTATATAGATTATACCCTTAGAAGCAACTTGGAATGGCAAAAAGTCTTTACCTTGCTTTGTAAGAAAAACTATTTCCCTGATAAGAGCTTCATAACCAGTTTTATAGAAGTGTTGCTCAACCCTTGGAAAAAGAATGTGTTGGATATGTACTGCCGATGGATTGAGGGACTTGCCCCCACCGAGGAGGAGTTGCTCCCAAGCCAGCACACGCTCTTTGCCTTGCTAACCTTGGACAAATCGTCGCTTATCAACTTTGCGATGAAATGTATTGCTCAAATAAGCACTCATCCTAATTTTGATTTCCAAGCCTTTGCCGATAACTTTGCTCTGTGCTTCACTATCCAAAAAATCGCCAAATCCCAACTCATAGGGGTAGAAATCTTAGAAAAATACTACCAAAAGCAAGCCCCCTCTAATCCCGACTACCGCGAGCAATTAGCGGTACTCTTCACTATACCCGATACCCAACTCCAAGAAAAAGTTGCCAACCTCCTCACCACCTACTTTAACCATGAAGGTCTCCCCAAAATCATCGCCCCTTACCGCGATTACCTAAAAGGCAAAGCTCAAGACCTCCTTGCAACCCTAAGTCTATCAGAAAATTCAGAAAATTCTGAGAACTCCGAGAACTCCTACAGCTCCCAAACTGCCTGTGCGGCTCGCACCTCCCATAGTTCCCACAGCTCTCACCCCCTAAAAACAGCTTGCACCCTGACACCTGTTCCCTATCCCCTGACACCTGAAGACCTCCTCTTCCTCCTCGGCGACTGCCTACGCGAGCCTGCGGCTCATACAATAGATGTCTTCTTGGAAGGGCTTATCACTTTGCAAGATAATTTCTTTGCCGATTGGGCAAAGTCCCTTTCGCCCTATATCAAACAGCTTACCAAGCGAGTAGATAAGGAGGAAATCCCTACCGATGCCATTCTCTTGGGAGTTTTGCGTGCGCTGATAGACCGCCGTCCTTTAGCACTTGATTCTAAGTGTAGCTATACGTGGGAAGAACTCTGTAAAAAGTGCAAAAAGCTCTCCGAAAAAGAGTTTGAAGCCTATACGCAGGATTATTACTTAGGCAATGCCCGCCAAGTCCTGCCGTTTCTTTTTCGCAAGGGGCAAATCGTCATTGACGCTATCCTCCAGCACTGCCACCTGCCTTTGCTCTCTACCCCTACACACCTGCCTTTTTATATAGAGACGGAAGTGTTGGTTGATAAGCTCTTGCAATACGAAGCAGAAGGTAAATCCCCAGACCTCGACGACTTGATTGTCGCCTGTAACCGCTTGCTTTTCACAGAAGTTTCGGCAGCAGCCAAAGAAAAAGCGAGACAACTCAAAGGAGATTATGCTAAAGCCATTCAGTATTATTTAGGTCTTACAGATGAAATACAACTAACCGAAGACCTCCTCCCGCTTTGGGCACAAATCACCCGCTTAAAACACCCTGATAGAGAGTTTCCAGAGTTTGAAACCACTTCAGCTAAGAATATTCTGGGGGTAGTAAAACCTTACCTAATTGACTATGGTTGGCAGGAAGGTGACGGTCATAAAAAATTTGCTTTTGGACACCACACCGAGTGGATAAGTGTAAGTTATACAGACCTAAAGAATGCCTTCCCGTATCGTTATTACAATGCCAATGGTGGGTGCTCGCCCTTCAGTACTATTTTTGAGTATAAGATAAGCCTCAATCCTCACTACCCCGATGCGATGTTGTGTGGCTATATCAGCACTTGGGTTACGGGCAACGAAGTGCGCGAAATTCGCAATATGTCAGTTCCTTTGGAAGTGCTTTTGCGCTACGACATCAGCGTACGCCACAGCGGTTGGCTCTATATAGGTACTGCTTTGCTTTTTGAAAAACGCCCATCGCGAGATTTAGCGTATGAATATATCTGTCAGGCAATTACTCGCGGGGAAGACCTCAGTTACCTCAAGACCTATCTTGCTCAAGTCCTCGCTTGGGATTTTCTCCCGATCACTCGCTTTATAGAGTTTCTCGATCGTCCCGTTTACGACCCTAAAGTAAAAGCCTTTGGAAAAGAAGTAGTGAGATTGTATTTAGAAGAAGTGAAGAAGCAAGAAAAACTACCGAAGAATCATAAGAAGTTAGTGGAATTTAGCGATTAATCTACATAAACAAATACTAATTTAACGTAGAGACTGTCTAAAAAGTTTCAAAATCGCATTTGTGTCGCTACACTTTGCCAAAGTTTCCTGCCCATACGGCTTGCACCTTTAGCAAAGTGTATTTTATTGATAATCAATTATTTTTAGAGTATATTATGTAGGAAAGCTAGCGATAGCTGGGTATGTGTTCAAACGCCTCCTAAAAGTAAACTTATTTATTTGCAATCTATTTTTGTTTGACTATGAAACAATTCTTTTTGTCGTGACAAAAGTATAAAATTCATACCATAACGGCTATAGGGTGTCGTTTTTCATTTGCAAAAAAGTCTTTTGTACAGCATCTATAATCTCTTTCTTATCCCTTTCTTGTGCGAATTGCACCGCTTTTTCTTCCACTTTTATAGCCTCGTCTTTCCGGTTGGTGGCATATAGCAAGCAGGCATAAGTATCAAGGTAATAAGGGTCGTTCTCTCTGAAATCGCATATAGCCTCCATCCAGTGTGTGGCTTTAGATAGTAGGGCAGCATCATTGCGACGCGTTTCGAAGATATAATAAGCAATAGTGTTAGCCTGATTTGCCCATACATTGCCATAAGAATACCAATCGGAATAATACCCATTCTTAGGAAATACCTTGTTGATACCTTGCACAAAATTGCCTTTCCCCTGCGCGATAACTCCCTCTATATAAGGTATGTAATAATCAATAGCCGCTTGCTTATCTCGGTCTAACAAATAGTATATATAACCCAGTGCCGAAGTCATCTTTTTAGCGACTGCCTCTTCGTAAATAGGTCTAATCTCTTCAAGAGGTAGTACTTTTTCTTTTTCTAAGTCATTAATGGCCTCTTGCACAGTCGAGTCGTATGGCTCTATTTTCTTTTTAGAGCTGATATTCACGTCTTTATCAATAGCTTCGTTATAGGCTTTAATGGCTTGGCTGAACTTCATCAGGTAGGCAATGGTTTGCAGCTTGTCTTTGGCAGCAACTTTTTTATCCTCTATCAGATAATTTCGGTATCTATAAAGGTTACTGACGGTCATTCTGGCAAATAAGGGGTCTAAAACTCTATCGTTTTGATGACTTGCCGCCACTCTGCGCCATTGGTAAGTCAGTTGGGCGGGGGTGGTTTTCAGTTGGTAAATAAGTTTTTTATTTTTGAAGTCGAGTGCGTGATACTCTTGCTCAAATTTTTTGCGGTCGGTAAGCAAATATAAGCTCAAATCATAGTTTTTGAGGTAGGTGTAAAAGAGCGCTTCCACTTCTTTTATAGGAGCCTGAGGGTTAGCAAATAGCTGGTCGATGTGGCGCGCTACTATGATGCTATTGAAAAGGGTAGGAGCCGTGTTTTTTCCGAAGAAATCATCGCGCTGGGCTTCGGCTATGGTACTTTCTTGATAGTAAAGCACGTGTCCCTCGTAATCTACAAAAATCACTTGGTTTTTATCAGTGGCAATACCGTGTTTTTTCAGCCACTGCTCATCGCCTTTAGAAGTGATATAAAACTGATAAGTAAAAGGTAGTTTATCGCTTTTCTCTATCTTGTAAGATAGTTTTAGCAGCTCAAACTCTTTGTCGGCTTTGGGGTTCTGCGGTTGGTGAAGGATAGCGAGCAACTGCTCAGTGGGTTTTACGCGTTGTATCGCTTTTTCAATATTCTTGCTGTCGCTCACCACTAAGGTCGCGTTTATCTTTGCTTCCTCTTCTTCCTCTTTATAATCTTCGAGTATATCGTCATAATCATCCATTATACAACCCAGTTTCCTATTCGTTTTAACTTCTTTAAAAGGCAGATGTTCCCAGTTCTTTACACGTGTTATCTCGTTGGGGTAGATGGGGGTAGGGATGAGCTTCTGGTATATATCAGGTCTTTTATTGCCTGTTTCCATAAGTGATAGCTCGCCTGTTGAAGCCTCATATACTCCTATAAATTCATTCCTTAAAGCACTGTTCTCTCCCAAGAAAACAACTTCTAAGGCATTGGTGTTTTTGCCTATATAAAAAGTGTTGATAGTTACCTTGTCGTTATTTTCGCGGTATTCAGCAGCAAAGCTGTTTACCAAATAGAGCTTTTCGGTACGCGGAATTTCGATATGAAGGGTATCATTAGCGAACTGGTCTTTCGCCTGATTATACAGATGCAGATAAGTGACGCCCCCTTGTTCGTTTTCGTAGCCTACATAGATAAACGGGGTGGAAGCCTCCCAAATCATTCCTTTGGAGCCTATGAATGAGAGTTGCAGCTTGCTGGGAGTTGCCCTGCTGTTTGTGTAGCATAAAAAAGCCGTCGGCGTTTAGTATCACAAGGTTGCCATCGCGTCTGTAGCTGCCCGAGTATCTTATCACATCGAAAGTATTATCAGCATTGAGCCGGATACTTTCTCTTTCTCTATCGTTTTTATAAATCCCGACAAGGCTATCGACTTGAGCATATAGCCCACTGGCAAAGAGGGTGAAAAGTAGGAGGAGGTTTTTCATAAAACAATTCTTTTTTGTTATACTAAGAGTTCAAAATTTATACCATTATTATTTTTTTTAACTATAGCTGACCTACCTCCATAATTATCTCATTGGCAAATTTGCTAATTCACTAATTTGTTAATTAACAAATTATCCCTATCTTTGCCCCTCACACAAATCAACAAATCGACAAATCAAATGAACGACTTTGAATATGCTTATCCGTTTGCCTCTGTGATAGAAGAGGCGAGCGCTCACGAGAAGAATTTTATCTTTTCGCACTGTTCAGAACTCAAAGAAGACAATGCAGTGCCTTGTTTCTTCTGGGGGAATATCACTCAACCTTTTGTGGTGGCTAAGTGTCTTGCTACACTGGCGAAGACCGTAGCCTCTCAGTTTGCTATCGCCCCAGGAGTGCTTGCAAAATTGCGTGACCCCCAGCTGGCGCGAGCTTGTAGCTCGCGCCTACTATAAATAGAGCTTGTAGCTCATCACTCAATTTGTCAGTTCAATAAATATTTTTTCCCTATGAAAGAAAACTTACTCTCTGCCCTCAAGGCACACGATTTTACCGCCATTCGCAATATTTGCT
>NZ_KB291429.1:0-616 GCF_000318295.1 Capnocytophaga sp. oral taxon 326 str. F0382 | reverse complement strand
GTTAGACCTCAGATAAGCAAAGGGTGGTATTTCAACAATGACTCCACAACTACCGGAATAGCCGCTTCTAAGTCTCCCACCTATCCTACGCATCACTTATCCAAGACCAATACGAAGATATAGTAAAGGTGCACAGGGTCTTTTCGTCCCACTGCGGGTAATCGGCATCTTCACCGATACTACAATTTCACCGAGCTCATGGCCGAGACAGTGTCCAAATCGTTACACCATTCGTGCAGGTCGGAACTTACCCGACAAGGAATTTCGCTACCTTAGGACCGTTATAGTTACGGCCGCCGTTTACTGGGGCTTCAATTCAAACCTTCGCTTACGCTAAGCTCTCCTCTTAACCTTCCAGCACCGGGCAGGTGTCAGACCCTATACCTCATCTTTCGATTTTGCAGAGTCCTGTGTTTTTGATAAACAGTCGCTTGGACCTTTTCACTGCGGCCTATCGCTAGATAGGCGACCTTTCTCCCGAAGTTACAGGTCTATTTTGCCTAGTTCCTTAGCCATGAATCTCTCGAGCGCCTTAGAATTCTCATCCCAATCACCTGTGTCGGTTTACGGTACGGGCATTAATCTTCGCTTTTCTTGGAAACGTTGTCACCACTCT
>NZ_KB291428.1:0-10575 GCF_000318295.1 Capnocytophaga sp. oral taxon 326 str. F0382 | reverse complement strand
TCTCGGTACAGAATAACATTGTTAGTGCTGAAAACAACGCTTTTTTAATCATAATAAAACTGTATTTTATATATTTGCTATTGATTTTTATACTGATAGTACTTTGGGTAAGTACCTACAACTCGGCAAAAGTACATCTTTTTGTTCAAAAAGACACTCTTTTGTATAATTTTTTTTTATATAGTTGAAATTTTTCTCTATTACCTAAAACATAGAATTAGTATAACTATTTATTTATAAATGAGTTACGATTAAAAAAGCAAAAGAGGCGTCTTTTATTTTAGAGTGCCTCTTTTGGGATTTTTTTACATTATAGTTTTATTTTAGTAAGCAAACAGAGGTCTATCTTCCATAAACATATTTACTTCTTCTGCTATTTCTTCAAGAACTTCATCATTATCTCGATTAGTAATCGCACGATCTATAAAGTCGGCAATGCGTTCCATATCCGCTTCTTTGAGTCCGCGAGTAGTAATGGCAGATACACCTACTCTAATACCACTTGTTACAAAAGGAGAACGGGTATCGAAAGGCACCATATTTTTGTTTACTGTAATATCGGCTTTTCCAAGAGCTTCTTCGGCTTCTTTACCGCTTACGTTTTTATTACGCAAATCAATAAGCATCAAGTGATTATCAGTTCCTTTAGAGATGATATCATAGCCTTTTGCTAAAAGTACAGATGCTAATTTACGCGCATTCTTTTGCACTTGTATAGCATAATAGAGGAAATCATCGGAGAGGGCTTCGCCGAAAGCTACAGCTTTAGCAGCAATGATGTGTTCTAAAGGTCCTCCTTGGTTTCCTGGGAATACTGCGCTATCGAGTAAAGAGCTCATCATTCGTACTTCGCCTTTAGGAGTTTTGATACCGAAAGGGTTTTCAAAATCTTTACCCATTAAGATGAGCCCACCGCGAGGGCCACGTAGGGTTTTGTGGGTAGTAGTGGTTACGATATGGCAATGAGGGATTGGGTCGTTCAACAGACCTTTAGCGATAAGCCCTGCGGGGTGAGCAATATCGGCAAAGAGGATAGCTCCTACTTCATCGGCTATTTCTCTAAAACGTTTAAAGTCGATATCACGAGAGTAGGCTGAGGCGCCTGCCACTATCATTTTTGGACGTTCACGTTTAGCTATTTCCAATATATTGTCGTAATTGAGTCGGCCTGTTTCCTTTTCTACGCCATAGAATACAGGTTCGTACAATCTACCTGAGAAATTTACAGGAGATCCGTGAGTAAGGTGACCACCGTGAGAGAGGTCGAAGCCGAGAATTTTATCACCAGGTTTGAGACAAGTGGCATATACAGCGGCATTGGCTTGTGAACCGCTATGAGGCTGTACATTAGCATATTCAGCGCCAAAGAGGGCTTTAGCGCGATCAATAGCTATTTGTTCGATTTCGTCAATCACTTCACAACCACCATAGTAACGCTTGCCGGGATAACCTTCGGCGTATTTGTTAGTAAGTACAGAACCTGCTGCTTCCATTACTTGGTCGCTTACAAAGTTTTCGGAGGCGATGAGTTCAATTCCCAACTCTTGGCGCTCTCTCTCGTCCTCAATTAGTTCAAAAATATCAATGTCTCTTTGCATATTAAAATTATTTTGTTGTTTAATACTCTTCTCATTACTTCTATTTCTGGGCAAATATATGCTTTTTTTCAGTATCACACAAGCATCTGTAAAGAAATATTTGTTAGCCCAATACCACGTCCATTGCCATCATCACTACAAAACCTACTAGAAATCCTATGGTAGAAACATCGGTGTTCTCATTTTGCTGGGCTTCAGGTATTACCTCTTCTATGACCACATAAATCATAGCTCCTGCCGCAAAAGCAAGGGCATAAGGAAGTATCGGAGTAAAAAAGAGTACTGCAAAAGCTCCTAATACCCCTGCTATGGGCTCTACAATAGCCGAAAGTTGCCCATAAAAAAAGCTCTTACATCTGCTCACCCCCATACGTCTGAGTGGCATTGCTACGGCTATTCCTTCAGGAAAATTTTGTAGCCCAATACCGATGGCAAGAGTTACCGCTCCCGCAATAGAGGCTTCGGGAATACCAGCGGCTACCCCTCCAAAGAGTACCCCTACCGCCAATCCTTCGGGAATGTTGTGCAAGGTGATAGCTAAAATAAGCAAAGTAGTTTTTTGCCAATCGGTTTTAATACCTTCTGTTTGTTTGAAGTTGGCGTGAAAGTGTGGTAATAACTTATCTAATACATAAAGAAAAAGTGCTCCCATAAATATCCCCACCGTAGCAGGTAGCACCTTTATAAAGCCTTCACCTTCTGTCATATTAATAGAGGGTATTATCAAACTCCACACACTAGCTGCCAGCATCACCCCTCCTGTAAAGCCTAACATACCATCTAACACGGTTTTGTTTTCTTTCTTAAAAAAGAATACCACTGCAGCCCCCAAAGCTGTTACACTCCACGTGAAAATGGTGGCGTATAAGGCAGCAAGTATTGGGTTAATAGTCTCTAAATAAGTGATAACGTCCTGTAACATTTTATGACCTATTTAAAAATATTTTGGTATAATAACATATCTTTATAAACTCCTTGACTGTAAAGCCAGTCCTTTTGTACACCACTGTAACTAAATCCTACTCTCTCAAAAAGGCGTATACTCACCTCATTATCAGCAGGGATATAAGCAATCAGTTGGTGTAAGTCTAAGTATTGTTGTGTATGAGCTATCAACTGTTGCAAGGCTTCTTTGGCATAACCTTTTCTTCGATAAGGAGGTAGGAGAGCTATTCCTACCGCTGCTCTGTTATGTTTAGGACTAAAATTATACAAATCTACACAACCTAAAGGTTCTTCATTAAATGCTATTACATAGCGATACTGCTTGGCTTCGTAAATATCTTGATGAGCGTGCTGTATATAGTCTTGCAACAAATGTTTGGCAAAAGGTAATTGGGTTTCACTTACCTCCCACAAACTCTCTTCATTTTCTAACAGATACAAAAAATCTATATCTTCAGGTTCTAAGGCTCTTAATTTTATCATTTTATTGTTCCCTCAAATACAAATTGAGCACTACCACTCAAATAGATATTCTCATACCCCTCACCTACTCTATCGAAACTCACTTGCAAATCACCTCCGCGGGTATAGAGAGTGATAGATTGATTTTCTGTTTGTTTAGTATGGTATAAAGCAATTGCGACGGCTGTAACGCCCGTACCACAAGAGTAGGTTTCATCTTCCACTCCACGTTCATAGGTGCGCACTTTAAAGCCATTTTCTCCTTTGCTCACAAAATTCACATTACTACCGCCCTGAGTAGCATAAAGTTTTCCATAGCGTATAGTGGCGCCCTCATCTTTCACATCTACGGTATCTACCTCTTTCACCCATTGTACGTGGTGAGGCGATCCTGTATTTAAGAATACATAACCTTTGTGCTCTTCTACCTCAGTTACATTCTTCATTTGTAAATGTACATAATTATCACCTTCAATTGTTGCACGATGTTCTCCGTCTACAGCTATAAATAATGTTTTGTGTTCTATAATACCCAATTGTTTAGCAAAAGCCACCACGCAGCGTCCGCCATTGCCACACATTGTACTTTCGCGCCCGTCGGAATTGTAATATACCATACGGAAATCATACTGCGGGTCGTTCTCAAGCAAAATAAGGCCATCGGCTCCAATGCCAAAACGCCTATGACACAACTGTGCTATTAGTGTTTTGTTATTTTTAGGAAAATTTTCTTCGCGATTATCAATCATCACAAAATCATTTCCTGTTCCTTGATATTTATAGAAATTCATCATTAAAAAAGGTCAAAAATTAGTAGTGTTAAGTAGGCAAAAGGTGAGGCAAAAATAAGGCTATCTAAACGGTCGAGTAAACCTCCGTGTCCTGGCAGTATCGTCCCGCTGTCCTTTACTTTAGCAGTTCGTTTAAAGCTAGACTCTACCAAGTCGCCCACCGCACCGGTAACCACCAAAATCACTGCCAACATAAGCCATTGCCATAGTGGTCTGCCACTGTAATACGAAATAGCCGTAGCAATAAGCATCGCCCCTATGAGTCCACCCACAAACCCCTCAATAGTTTTCTTAGGCGAAATACGCTCAAAGAGCTTGTGTTTGCCAAAGGCTTTACCTGTAAGGTAGGCAAAACTATCACTTGCCCATATAATACACAACATTCCTATCATCGTAATTTGCGACTCGTTGTTGAATATGTTCTGATAAAAATAATTAGGGTTCGGGTTATTCTCATATTTGTAAATCAGAGGCATAAATATACAACCTCCTCCTATATACAGTAGGCTAATAAGTAGTTTAGTATTGTTACTTTGCTTGCGGATAGGCGTTTTTTCATTGAAAAGCATCATCGTGAGGTATATATTAGTAAGCAAAGTAGCCAAAAGCAGTATATAAACCGAGAAAGGATAAGTTTTTAAGTGAATAAACAGCCACCAAACCAACAAAAAAAGCAAAAATATATGTAATTCCTTGAGCCTGATGAGCATTTTAAACTCAAATAAGCAAATAATACCAAAGGACAAAAATAAGAAGTCGAAAGCGTCGGGGTTGAGCATAATTGCCGATAGCAATAGGAAGACATAAATAAATCCTGTAATTGTTCTTTTAAATAGTTCGTTCATAAATTATTGTTTATCAATAGGTAAATCTTCTAACAGTATCAGGTACGTCCTCTTAGAACTTGTACCATAATTAGAAATTGTTTGTATATCAGGATTATCGGTAAAAGTTTGCAAAGTAATAAGCCCTGTAGGGATATGGCCTATATATTTTTTCTTAATACCTTTCATTCCTTCTGGAATATCTTTTACCATCTGGCTTGTTTTGGCGAAAATGATAAACACCTCTGGCAATTCATCCATTTTCCGATGTTTCAGCTGATGAGAAGAGAGCATTATACCTCCGAGAGAAGTTATAAGATACTCACAATCTATTAAATAGACATTAGAAGTATCAATATCGGATGTAAACATTGGGCTGTGTTCCTCAAACATTTCATTGATCACAGGTGATGCATTACTACTCATTTTCACATAAACGCCTAACTCTTTCAGTATATTGCGAAAGACTTCTTGCACCTCAAGATCTGAGGTACAATAGATAAATTTACCACCATTTTTGGTAAAATTCATTGCAAATTGCTCATCTTCTGTAAGTTGCTGGGGTGGTTCTATGTTATTACGTTTAAATATCTTGGCGAAAAAATTCATTCCTACACTGTAAAATGATGTGTTATCTACATATTTTTTTGCAAATATATACAAAATAAATGAATCTGTGCATTTTCAGTGAAAAAAATTAAAAATTTATGCCTATCTTTGCCGCATCAAAAACGACCTATATGGCAATACATATCAATATTATAGGAGCAGGCAATATGGCTTACCAACTCACGCGTGCATTCTATAATCACCCAGAGGTACAACTTCAGCAACTCTACAGCCGGAGCGAATTAAGCTCTGAGTTCAATATTTTTGAAATAGAGAAAACACATCATCTCAACTTTTTGCGCCCTGCTGATGTGTGTATTATCGCTGTGAAAGATGAAGCTATTGCCGAAATATCCAAAAAATTACCTTTTGAAAACCAATTGGTAGTGCATACTTCAGGTAACACCTCTATTGAGGCTATTGACTCTAAAAATAGGCGTGGCGTGTTCTATCCTTTGCAAACGATGAACAAACAAACGCTTGTAGATTTCAATAGTGTACCTTTTTGCTTGGAAGCTGAAAACACTAATGATTTCTACCTACTACAATGTTTGGCTTTATTGCTTTCCACAAAAACATACGCATTGAACAGTTACCAACGCAGGATACTACACCTCGCCGCTGTGTTTATGAATAATTTCAGTAACCATTTGGTATATATAAGTGAGCAGATATGTAAGAAAAATGAGGTTCCTTTTGAAATTCTACAACCATTACTCATTGAGACTTTTGCAAAACTACAAAACACCTCGGCTTACGATGCTCAAACAGGTCCTGCACGACGCAACGATTCTCTAACCATAGCTAACCACTTGGCAATGTTAGATAACAATAACTATAAAGAAATATATGAGATTATTACAAATTCAATAATAAACACTTATGGAAGAAAAGAATTATAAAGAAAAATTAAAAGACATCACCACATTCATTTTTGATGTAGATGGGGTTTTTACTAATACCCAAGTATTTGTAAACAATGATGGTGACCTTTTACGCAGTATGAATATGAAAGACGGTTTTGCCCTCAAAACAGCTGTTGCTAAAGGATATACCATCTGCATTATTACAGGTGGTGGCAATGTAGGGGTACAAAAGCGTTTTGAAAACCTTGGGGTGACCGATATTTTTATGCTCCGTCACGAGAAACTCGAAACTTTTTTAGAGTACCAAAAGAGCAAAGGGCTTAAAACGGAACAAATTCTCTATATGGGAGATGATATCCCTGATATTCCTCCTATGAAACACTCAGGTTTAGCTACTTGTCCTCAAGATGCTGTGCCCGAGGTAAAAGCAGTTGCTCACTACATATCTCACCGCGATGGCGGACAAGGGGCTGTACGTGATGTGATTGAACAAGTACTAAAAGTACGTGGCGATTGGTTTGATTTCAACTAACAATTAATAATTAACAAAAGCTGCTCAAGAAAAGTTTATTTTTTGAGCAGCTTTTTGTATTGATTTATTTATTAGCTAATTATTAGAACGCTTTGATGCGATACATCAACCCGAGGCTCACGCGATTGGTATCTTTTGTTATATTTGTATTTTTATTATCCTGACTTCTTCCTATATAAGCCAAGAAGAAACGCAAGTCTTGTTTTTCAAAAGGCAAATATTCAACTCCTGCATAGTAGCTTATACTTTTAAGTTCATTATTGGGTAAATCACTTTTAGCAGTTTCATACATACCTTGGGCAAAGATATTCCAATGAGGTACAGGTTGATACTCAGCTTTTAGTACAAAGCTATTGTACTTGGCATCTTTTACAAGTGTAGTGCCACTCATTGGAGTATATTTCAACCTATCTAATTGTTCATTAGCCATCATATAATCAAAGAAGACTTGGAACTTAGGCAAATTGAGTTTAGTTCCCAACATCAAGAGCCAGTTGTTATAGCCATCGGCTTCACTTTGCAAACCACCTCCCCAACGAGTTTGGATAAGATTATCAAACAGATTACCATTCCAATTAAAGATGTAGGTAAGAGGAGCTTTACTTTCGCTGATAGTAGGTGAAGTTGTACCATAAATATCTGCAAATTTATCATTGCGTACATCAGTAATTTGGAAGTTAAACTCGTGATTCTCGTTAGGTGCATAAGTAATCATTGCTCCTAACATAAAGTTATCCATATTCTCAAGGAAATCAGAATATTCATAAATATTCATTGGGTTTAAGTCGAACTCGAAACCACCCCAAGCTTGACACATTTTTCCTGCAGTAAGTGTCCATTTGTCATCTAAACGGAACCCTGCATAAAGCATATCAGTAGCTTTGGCAAGGTTATCCAAAGAAGCTCTTGCATTTGATTTATTCAAACGATGACGAAAACGGTAGAAAATACGGTCGGTAATATCACCTCGTACTTCCCATCGCAATTGACGTGCATAGAACTTAGCTGTCATATCTTGGTCTTTTGCTTTTTCTACATCAAAACTTCCTTGAAAGTTGAAGTACATATTAAACTTCTTATGAATGGGGTTTTCCTCTCCATCTTGTGACATAGGTAGAGGCGCAGGAGCAGTAGCTTTTAACTGGTCGATTTCTGCCCTCAATTGGTTAATTTGATTTTGCAAATCTTGTTGCGCTGAGGCGATACCTCCTATGAGGAGGCTCACTGCTAATAATATCTTTTTCATACGTATTCTTTTTTAGGAAATAGAAGTTAGGAATTAGGAAATAGCTAATTCCTATTACCTAATTCCTGATTTCTAATATTCATTGAAATATTTTTGGATTTGTTTCCAGTCTTTGGTTTTAGTGAGTGCTAACATCAATAGAACACGAGCTTTTTGTGGGTTGAGTGCTTGTGAAGCTACAAATTGATATTTAGCATCATCTACTTCGGCATCGAGGGTAGTTGCTCCTGTAGGTACGCGTGAAGAACGCACAAACTGAATGCCTTGCTCTCTTGCTTTTACTGCCAAATCAAAGATAGTGTGATAAAGATTTCCATTGCCTACTCCAGCGTGTACAATACCATCGAATTTAGCGTCCATAAAGGCTTTCATTGGCAATTCAGATACATTAGAATAGCTGTATACAATACCTACTTTAGGTAATTCTTTAAGGTTATCTACATTGAAAACAGATTGATAAGTATGTTTGTTTTCAGGAGTGCGGTTAAAGAATACTTTGCCATTGTGAATGTATGCCAATTTGCCATAGTTAGCACCTTGGAAAGTTTCGACAGCAGTGGTATTGGTTTTAATGACATCTTTAGCATCGAGTACGATGTCGTTCATACACACCATTACCCCACGCCCCATAGCATTTTTATCGGCAGCAGTTACTACTGCGTTATAGAGGTTTAGAGGGCCATCGGCACTCATACCTGTAGCAGGACGCATTGCTCCTACCATTACCACAGGTTTTTTGCTGTGTACGGTAAGGTTGAGGAAGTAAGCGGTTTCTTCCATTGTATCGGTACCGTGAGTGATTACCACACCATCATACCCTTCTTTGTTTAAGAGCTGGTTGATGCGTTTGGCAAGTGTGAGCCATACCTCATCGTTCATATCTTGTGAACCGATTTTCACAATTTGTTCACCACTTATATTGGCTACATTCTTCACTTCAGGGACTGCATCTAAGAGTTGGTAAATACCGAGTTCACCAGCTTTATAGTTGGTTTCAGTATTTGATTTACTTACTCCTGCGATAGTACCACCGGTAGCTAAAATACGAATCTTTGGCTTTTGTTGCGCAAAGACTGCCACAGTCATCATTAAGAGCAATGAGAGGGCAATTTTTTTCATCAATGTCATCATATATAATTTTAGTTATTAGTTTTGAATGGAAAGTTAAGAATTAGAAATTAGATTTTTCACATAAACATAATTATTAGGTAACCTACTGCAATGGCTACAATAGTAGCTACAAAACCGGGTATTTGGAACGAGTGGTTCAGTACGTACTTGCCTATGCGTGTGGTGCCTGTTCTATCGAAATTGATAGCGGCTACTACGGTAGGATAATTAGGGATAAAGAAATAACCATTCACAGCAGGGAACATTGCTATCATTGCCATTGGGTGAATACCTAAGGCAATCCCTAACGGATAAAGAGTTCGTACCGTAGCGGCTTGACTAAATAAAAGAACAGACATTACAAAAAGAGCTACTGCAAAGAGGAAAGGATATTGAGTAACTATTTGTTCGATGTGCATTTTGAAAAACTCAATATTGCCATTGAAAAAGGTATCGCCCATCCAAGCAATCCCAAAAATAGCTATCACGGCTTGCATACCTGCAATAAATACCGAACCTTTTACTGCTTTGTTGATGTCTACTCGAGCAAAGATAATCATCAAGCCAGCGATAGACATCATTATAATTTCGATGAGTTGGGTCATTCCCATTTGTACTTTCTCACCTCCTACTTCAAAAGATGGACGGAGGCTATCAATAGAACCAAAAAGTACTATAGAGAGGACTCCTATAAGGAATATAATCACTGACGTTTTGGCTCTTTGCAGGTCTTTAGCGGTCATTTGCGAAGCGGTATGACTTTCTTTTTCTAAAAGACCTTCACGTAAACGACGTTGGTATTCAGGGTCTTTTTCGAGAGGAACGCCCATAAAACTCACGGCTATGGCGCCTACAATCACCCCGATAATCGTAGCGGGGATACATACCATCAGGATATTACCTAACGTAATACCTTTACTACCTAAGAGCTCAGCTGAAAGTAAAGCGGCTGTAGCTGCCGAAATAGGGCTGGCTGTAATAGCCTGTTGCGAAGCTATTACCGATATAGAAAGGGGACGCTCAGGGCGTACCTTGCTATCGGTAGCTATTTCGGAGATGATAGGCAAAAGCGAATAGGCAATGTGGCCTGTACCTGAAAACAAAGTAAAAAAGTAGCAGACAACAGGCGCCAAGAAGGTAATCATAGCGGGATTTTTGCGCAGAATTTTCTCGGCTACCTTCACCAAATAATCTAAACCTCCCGCTGCTTGCAATGTAGCAGCCGCTGTAATAACTGCTACAATGATAAGCATTACATCGATAGGCGGATTACCAGGTTTGAGTCCGAAACAAAAGACCAGAATTCCTAAACCTATCATACCAAAGATTCCGAGCCCGATACCTCCTACTCTGGCTCCTATAAAGATAGCGAGGAGCACTATTAGCAATTCAATATAAATCATATTCAATTAAGAAATCATAATTATGGTTCAAAGGTACGAAAGTTTTAGGAAAGAAAAAAGAAAAATACGATATTTTTTTAACAAATATCGTATTTTTCTTAACAGATAAAACCGTATTTTAAAATAACTATCAGAAAATGAGGTTATCTAAATAAAGTGAAGTTACCGTAGAACTCACGTTTGTCGTAC
>NZ_KB291427.1:0-1722 GCF_000318295.1 Capnocytophaga sp. oral taxon 326 str. F0382 | reverse complement strand
GGTATTTTATTTAATAAAGTTGACTCTATTTTACAAAATAAGGAAGCTTTTTCTTATAAAAGTGAGATACCTATGCCTGACCAATACGTATATTTATCATTTAACTACTTTAAAAATAAAAAACATATACATTATAGTTATAACCCTCAGTCTAAGGAATGGAATATTTTCTACTTAGTAAGAGACTATATTATAAACAATGATACGATAAACGGTAATGAATTGAAAACTCTTTATAAAAAATAATTAATTATGCGAAAATATATTTTTATAATTCTTCTCTTTCTTATTTCTTGTAAAGGAGAAGTACCTCAAAAATACATTGATAATAGGATTATTGTATTTAATATGTTTGTAGCTAATGGAAAGGTTACTCCTTTTTCTATTATTTTAAATTTTAAGGATCAATCCATATTTTTACATAATATAAAAGATGATAGAAAATCCTTACATAATAACAATAATCAATATATTCTCAATAGAGAAGATGCTCTAAAAGATTGTATATTGACTAAAAATACAGCGCATCTATTTTCAGAAATAGATTCTATTTTGAAGACAATAGATATTAATAATATAAAAAACAATTACTCTGAAAATGAAATTATATATGCTGACTATATTTCTATGTCATTTTATCTTCTTAAAGATAATAAACAAATTTATCATTCTTTTCTCCCCGAGAGCGGCAAGGAATGGCATATTCTTAATTTAACACAGGATTATATTATAAAAAACGACACAGTAAATGCTGATAAATGGAAGTTATTCTATGATAAATGAAAATAATTATGCAAAAATATATTTTTATAATACTTTTATCTTTTATTGCTTGTCAGGAGAAAAAGAAGAGTGAACCTATTGATGATAGATATATAGTTTTTAATTTGTATATAGGGAAGAATTTAGCTTCACATTCTATAACATTAGATTTTAAGGACAAATCTGTATTTGTTCATAATATAATAAATGAAGCTAACTTTGACCGATTTGTGGAAGATGAAGTAGAAGTAGTAGAAGGGACTTTACCTAAAGAAGCTATTAAACAGAAGAATGATAGAATTGATTATAATACTATTTATGAGTTAGGATTCATAGCTGATAATAAGATGACTACTGATACAAATGTCTTATTTGAAAAAATAGATTCTATCCTTCAAAATGGGGCTCCTTTTTCTTGTAAAAGGTCTCAACCTGTTCCTGATGAATATGTTTATATGTCATTTAATTATTTTGAAGGTAATAAGCGGGTGTATTACTGTTTTAATCCTACGGGAAAAGAATGGGATATTTTTTATTTAGTGAGAGATTTCAATATGAAAAATGACACTATAAATAGAGATAAATGGCTATCATTCTTTAATATAGGAGGACCTAAATAATTAAGTATGCAAAAATATATTCTTATAATACTTTTGTTACTTGCTGCTTGTAGTGGTAAAAAAGAAGTCATTGATGATAGGTATATTATCTTTAATATTTATTCTTATAAATACGTATATCCACATTCTATAACATTAAACTTTAAAGACAAAACTATATGGATACATAACATCACTAATGAAGTATTAACTATTGAAGATGTAGAAATAACTCCAAATGAAGATAAAAATAGAAAGGAAGAAAAAAAACTTTATGAAAAACCTTCATTAGTAATAGTGAAAGATAATATGATAGTTGATAGCTTAGGTATTTTATTTAATAAAGTTGACTCTATTTTAC
>NZ_KB291426.1:0-1900 GCF_000318295.1 Capnocytophaga sp. oral taxon 326 str. F0382 | reverse complement strand
CCTTATTTTCTGAGACTTTTAAATCTCTAAGGCGTGTAAAACTATTATCTCTTTCCACTACTGCAATAGGCTCTGAAATATAGATAATTTCCTTGGTATTGATGTCTAAAATACCAAATTTTAGTTGTTCAGCAAGATAAAAATACAATAAATCATCTTGAACGATGTATTGGGTAGAAGTATCTTTCCCTTCGATATTGTATTTTTCAAACTCCTCTTGTAAACCATATTGAGTAGCAAAAGGAAGTTCTTGGTTTAAATCTATTTCAATAAAAACATCCATAGCCATACCAAGAATTTTCCCTTTTCCACTATCTAAGAGATAGTCACTCCTATAAAAACCTTTAATTTTGGTAATAGTTTTTTCTACAGCTTGATGATATTCAGGAATACGATATTTTGAATTCTCCTGTTTCAATATCTAAACCTATAAAACCTCCCAACTCTATAAAAGCCCAAAAAATATTGTTGTGTATACCTATAAGCTTATATACCCTAAAATAATTTTCTTCATCCCACGAATTTTTATACTTCCCAAATGAAGCAAGAGAAAATTCCCATAGATGCTCTTTCTTTTGAATAGAAAAGGCTCTGATAGACATTACATCATCATATATTTTACTTTTTTTATATATATATATATATATATATTCATTTGAAAAAGCTCTTATAGAAGACCTATCTATATATTCAAGCTCTATAAGATTATCTTTTTTGTCTATGAGAATAGTTTTTTTACCATCTCGGTTGTAAGCTATGTAAAATTCAGATAACTTATAGAAGACTCTGTTTTTTCCTTCTTCTATTAATTCTAAATTCTCATCGAAGATTTTATAATTATCTTCCCATTCACTGAAATAGAATTTATTGTTAAAAACAATGATTGGATCTAAAGGCGTTTTGTAAAGCATTTGCTTTTTTTTGCCACATTGAAGTTCGTGTGATGTATTGATGTAATAAGGTTTGCCCTTATAGATAACATAATCTCTTACATTATCTATTTTAGAAATTAGTTTAAACATTTTATTGTGATTTTATAAAGTTATAGAGTGCTGAATTTGTATTGTCTATTATATTTTTAAAATTTATAATTCTTTTCTCTTGCTCTAAGATATCTAAACTTTCTTTTAGTTTAGGACTCATAACCTCTAAAATTTCATCACTATTACGTTTAAACACTTCTTTAAAAGCTTGTTTTACTTCATTTACATTAGCTTTATTACTGTTGATCACATAAGCTAAATCTTTTATTTCGTCAACTTCTTGTAAATAACTTTCAAATTGTTGGATAAAACCTTTATCATTAGCTATTTTACTCCAAGTTTCACTGTTATAGCTTTTAAATTCTTCAAATAAAGGCAAGTCTTCATCATATTTCCTGCTAAACTTCACGTCATAACGGCAGTTGGCACAGATATCATCTAAAGCTTTTCCAAACTTCATATCTATATGCTCAATGTTTTCAGGGGCATATTTTTTAGGGTTTTTCTTAAAGGTGGAAAGCATATGCTGAGTACCTTCACGCATAGCGGCATTGCTACTTAAAGCTCCTTCTTCTATTTTTTTCCATAAATCAGGACGGTTTCTAAAAGTATAGGCTACTTCTACATAGTTTTCGAGCATCTCATCTAAGGTACGACCTCCAAAAATTTTCCTTCCTGCTTCTCCACAATTGCCACAAGGAGCGTCTTTATATTTAGCTAAGAAATTCTTTAATCCTGATTCACCTCCAATAGCCTTTAGTTTTTCAGCGTTTTCAGGGGCTAAATAATGAGTGATTTTTTCTATTGTTTTTGTATCATCTATAAATTTAGAATTTTTAGGGAATACCTCTGTAAGAATCTCTTCAACTCTACTAATTTTTACTTCTTTTTCTAAAGATAGTACTACCTTTTCACCT
>NZ_KB291425.1:1301-11599 GCF_000318295.1 Capnocytophaga sp. oral taxon 326 str. F0382 | reverse complement strand
AAGTTTAAACTAAACTTTTTGGACAGCCTCTTTTATATATGATAAAATTAACTTGTATCTATTTGCTAAATTCTACTTCAGCATTTAGTTTAGTTATCTTTTCTTGCAATTTAGTGATGTCTTTTTGCAATTTCTCAATACGGCGATTACTTTTGGCTAATTGCTTATTAGCTTTACTAGCTTTGCGCAAAGCCTTTTCAGCTTTGTTCGCTTTTTTAGCACTTGCCGAAGCCGAACTCGCATCACTAAAAGCATCCGTGCGATCAGTAGCTTCTTCATTAGCCTGTGCAGCCTCAGTTTGCAACGACTGATTATTGGTTTGCTCTTGTGTGAGTTTCATTTGCAATTCGTTGAGCTCGGTATTGAGTTTCAAGGCTTGTTGTTGTTTTTCCAAGCGTTTCATCTCTGGTGATTTAGCTGTACCACAACCCGCTAACATAAAGGAAGCTAACACTCCCATTAAAAGTACTTTTCTCATAATTATATTATTAAATTTTAATGTCGCAAAGGTAATACTTAATTGCCTAATATGCAAATTCGCTAATTTACTAATTTACTAATTATCAAATTATCACTACCTTTGCATTTAGAATAACTTAAAAACAATACAATATTATGAGAAAAACTTTTATTATTTTATGCATTTGGAGCATCATTGTAGGTTGCTCTCAAGAACAAAAAGAAGATGACACCTCTTCCAAAGAAAAAGAGGAATGGAAATTAGTTTGGCACGACGAGTTCAACCGCGACGATATCTTTGCTACCGGTATATGGTCGAAAATATGGGGATGCCCTACTTCCACTGCCGACTGGTGCAAAACAATGAGCCAAGACCCTAGTTTGTTTGAAATAAAGAATGGCAATCTTATTCTTTTAGGCAAGCCCAGTAGCGACCCCGTTAAAGATAAATCAAAATACATTACAGGGGGTGTTTCTACCAAAGGCAAAAAATATTTTCAAAATGGACGTTTAGAAATCCGTTGTAAGCTCGAAGCTCATCAAGGTGCTTGGCCCTCTCTGTGGATGGTACCCGATGCTCCTTGGCCTACGGGTGGTGAGATAGACATCGTAGAACGACTCAACTACGAGCCTTTTGTACACCATACGGTACACTCCACTTACACCCAAGCGGGCAAAAAAGACAAATCTAAACATACTCCCCCAAGCACCGCTACTGCCCCTATCACCCCCGATGATTACAACATCTATGCGGTAGAACTCGACACCGATGAGGTGCGTTTTTATGTAAATGGCAAGCAAACTTTCAGTTATGCGCGTGTACCTGAGAAAGAGAGTGAAGGACAATTTCCTTTCAACCGCCCCTATATGTTGCGCATCGATATGCAGTTAGGAGGTAGATGGGTAGGCGAATTAAAACCTTTTACCAAGCCAATAAGAATGTATGTAGACTGGGTACGGTTTTATCAGAGAACTAACAAATAAAGTTTGGAGGGCAAATATCGCGCCCTCCCTCCTATTGTAGAAGGCGATATGGTTCAATCAGTTAAATTTCCTGAACTCTATGTATCAACTGAAGATATTTTTAGATTGTAACTAATTGACTCATTTTGGTAAGCGTTTCCTCTATCATCGCCATACGCTTCTTTACTTTCTCTACCGAAGCATCTAATGTATATCCCTCATCAAGAAGCTCTTTGATGAGGAGTATTTTTTTGATATTCAGGTAATCATATCGGCGGTTTTTTCCTTCCTCTTCTGTCAAACTGGTGATAATTCCTTTCTCTTCCCAATAGCGTATTTGTCGGGTAGGGATACCTGTAATTTGTGACACTTCCCCTATACCCACTACCAATTTCCTCAGAAAATCAAAGTCTAACAAGAGTTCTTTTTGTACTTCTTTTGCCATAAATTGTAAATAAATTACGAAATAAGTTGCAAATATACAAATAAATACTTTACCTTTGCATTTTGTAAATAATCTACAATTAAAGAAGATAATTAACAAATGAATACAGAACTTAAACAAACTCTGCAATTTGTCTTTTTTATAGCAACACCGCTTTGCTTGGTAAACAGCTTTATTACAAGCGATAAGTTTAATCTTTGGAATGATTGGGGACTGAAGTTTCTAACTTCTTACGCAATATCATTTCCTCAGGCAGTACTTTATGTTTCCTTAGTAAAATGGTATAAAAGAAGAAAATATAAAATCAATAAACAAATATCAAAATGAAAAACTTAAACAACAAGAATGCCGTAATTACCGGCGGAAGTGATGGTATTGGCTTAGGAATAGCCAAAGCCTTTGCCCGTGAGGGTGCAAATCTATTGCTCATAGGCAAAGACCCTGAGAAACTACAAAGAGCCCAACAAGCACTACTAAATGAGTTTGCCGTGCAGGCACACACCCTTTCTGCTGATTTATCAAAAACAGAAACAGTAACTGAGGTAGTGAAAGACATTGAGCGACTGCTATCTACGGTAGATATTTTAGTAAACAACGCCGGTTTAGGCAAGTTCGTGCCTTTTGAGCAAGTGGACGATGCCTTATACGATGCCCACTTCAACCTCAATGTAAAAGCACCTTATTTCCTTACCCAAAGTCTGCTTCCTGCTCTGGTGAAAAGCAAGGGGAATGTCATTAATATCTCGTCGTATTTTGCGCACCGAATGCTTCCTAACCGCGCGACTACCGTCTATTCGGCTACTAAAGGAGCGTTGGACTCTTTTACCAAGGCTTTAGCTTTTGAAGTGGGACAGTTGGGCGTACGCGTAAATGCCATTGCCCCTGGAAGTATTTCTACCCCGCAATTCAACCGCAATTTGCAAGCCCTTACCCCCGAAAAGCAAGCGGCTTTTGAGGCTATGGTAAAGGAAATTTACCCTTTACAACACATTGGCACGCCTGAAGATATAGCCAAAGCTTGTGTATTCTTAGCCAGCGACAATGCTTCGTGGATTACAGGCACTGTGCTTGCTGTAGATGGCGGACTCACTACAAATTAAAATTTGCTAATTTGCTAATTATTACTATCTTTATCCTCTCAATTTCAGGTAGGTTATATGCACACCGATAATTCCGATATACTTGCCAAGCTCATAAACACACGCCTTTTACAAGTGAAAAACGAACCAGCAAGAAGGATGTTGCAGAGCTACACAAGTACGCTCATATCATAAAGTTATATCAGATAAAAGAAGGAGAAGACCTCTATAAAAAAGATGGGTAAGAATTGGATTATACATATAGATGAAATAAGCAAGCTATAGACAATGATAGCTACCATACGAAAGCAATTAGCAGAAGTAAACCCTATGGAGAAGAAAAGCTGGTGAGTGTAGTCCCTTCTAAAAACGGCCTGCACCTCATTACAACTCCTTTTAATATCAGTGGGGCAACCTTCGCAGGCAATATAGAGGTCAAAAAAGATTATCTGACAAATTTGTTAATCTGCTAATAAAAATAAGCACTTATAGCTACTATTGTTTTTATTTGTTAATTAATTTATTTGTTACTATATTATTTTTTTATTACCTTTGCCTATTATATAATAACAAATGAATATTTTCACTGACGAAACGCTTGAAGGTACGGGGATGAATCTCTTTCTTCAGGTGCTGTCAGTATGTTATCTCATTCGCCAATTGACTTAACAAATTGATAACTCTTTGCAAAAATAGCTAAACTATATTATAGACAAATGGAAAAATATAACCCACACAAAGACACCCCTACTGCCTTACAACTTGAGCTCGTTCCTCTAAATGAGTACCTTGAAAAGAACACTACTTATACCCAAAAGGCACATACACATAACTTTTACCAAATCATATGGTTTGCTAAAGGTAAAGGCACACACTATGTAGATTTCAAAGAATACGAGGTAAGCCCTCATCAACTCTTTTTTATTGGTAAAGGACAAATACACGCCTTCGACAACCAGCCTTATGAAGGTTTTGTTATTCACTTCAACAAAATTTTCTTAGCCGATGAAGTTGATATACTTGACATCTTCTTAAAACATAACATCTTCGATACTTTTTCGCAAAAGCCTTATCTATCATTAGCTCCTGAGGAAGTGCCTAAATGGCATCAGCTTATAGATAAGATGCAGGAAGAATTAGAAAACTCTGAAGCCTTTGCTCACACTGATTATTTAAAAAACTTATTGCATCTCCTACTCATCAAAATACAACGCTTTTTCCTTAAAGAAGACCGAAAACAACTCTCAATAAACGACCCCAAACATCTGCTTTTTATACGTTTTTGTGAAGCAGTAGAACAGCATTTCAAAACACTACACACCGTAAAAGAGTATGCCAAGCTGTTACATATCTCCACTAAAAACCTCACTAACTGTACCAACGAGCTCATACAACAAACACCTTTGGCTCTCATCAACGAGCGGCTTTCTCTCGAAGCTAAGCGTCTACTTACCTACACTGATGACTCCGTGAGTAAAATTGCCTATACTCTCGGCTTTGAAAATTCTTCCAATTTTATTCGCTTCTTCAAACGCCTGAATGGAATAGCCCCTTCTTTTTTCAAAAAAATAATCGTATAATTTGTCTCTAAAATCCGTTCATATATGGCATAACATACTAAATATATAGAACAATAAAAACTCTTATATAAGTAACTAACATCAATTATTTTATTAATAGACGTATGAAAAAGATGAGTTTTATAGCTCTTTTGGTGCTATCTCTCGCTGCCAATGTAGTATTGGTACGCAAATTATTTGTAGGAAATACCCAAGTAATTGAAGGTGACTCACGTACAAGTATAGTGGTAAGTCAGCCGAACCGTGATTTTGTGATGAGCGAAATGCGCAATTTTGTAGAAACCTTACATCAAATCAATATGGGAATTGAGCAAAACGATTCCTCACTGATAGTGGAAGCAGCACGCAGTTCAGGAGGTTCGGTAGCTCATCACGCTCCTGCAGGACTCATAGCTTCTATCCCTATGGGATTCAAAACTATAGGTTTCGATACGCACGCTAAATTCGATAGCATTGCCAATAGCGCCGAAAAGAACTTCGACCCTAAAGTTACACAACAACAAGTAACTGCCCTACTCGGCAACTGTGTAGCCTGCCACCGCAGCTACCGTATGGATGTGAAGAAGGATTAGTGAAAACACATAATACACTATGAATTTGAACATATTCATTACCCTACACCTTTTAGAGAAACGCCAAAAAACCTTTGGGAGTACGCTGAGGACAATCCTTTTGTTTCCTCTGGCAATTGTAGGGGATATGTGTTTGTTGATAGCTTATTTGGTAGCTTTGATAGTGAGCAACATACTTGAAAAATACAATAATTAAAATGAAAAAACTTTTTTTACTGGTATGTGTATGGGCAACACTCCCTGCTGTAGCGCAAACCTCGAAAGACAAAACCCTGATTATAGATGCAAGTTACCTCAAACAAGGTAGTAGCTACGGACAGTTAGGGGTACATTTCACCTGTTACGATAGCAAAAAGATGGCACTATCTGCGGGATTGGCGGGTAATTTCCGTTCGGAAAACGGATTAGTCGCTATCCCCGAAGCGCAACTCTCGGCGTGGATCAGAGCTGATGACTCTCACAGCGGTTTTATAGATATCCCTGTGCTGATGTTGCGCCCTCAACTGAATTTCTCTCCCTATTACTTTGCCCCCGAAGCAGGTATCCAAATTTTTATTTTCTACATAAAAGCAGGCTACGCATTCCCTTGGGGTAAAATGAGTGACAACTATCCTTTTGACACGGGTAAATTCCGCCTTTCAGTAGGAGCTATTATACCGCTAAATATTAAATAAAAAATAATATGAAACATCTCTTTTTCTCCGTAGCCCTTGTGAGCACAATACTCGGTTTTGGACAGGTTTCTGGCAATTTCAATTACTCAAACAGAGGCCAAAACAACTTGAATAACAACGACTTTTCTGTTGATTTCCCTACCAATTACGAAATGGTAATCTCTGCCAAAGGGCTGGCCAATATCAAAGCTGATGCTTTTGTGGCGATCTTCAGTGTGGTGCAGGTAGGCAAAAGTGCTGAAGAGGCTACCTCCCTAATGAGTCAGCGCCTTTCGCCTGTGCTCTCTGCCCTAAAGGCTAAGAATATGGAGGCTTTTGTAGATATGATATCCTTTGTGCCTATGTACGAATACGAGACCGAGAAGAAAGTCTTTAGCAAGCGCACCTACAATGAAGTACCTATAGGCTTTGAACTCAAGCAAAACCTACATATCAAAATCAATGAAGCCTCCCGACTCAATGAGTTAATCACTCTACTGGCTAATAACGAGATTTACGACCTTGTACGTATGGACTACTACAGTAGCCAGTTAGAGACGGTAAAAAAAGAACTGAAGGACAAGGTAAAATCTGCCTTTGCTGAAAAACAAAAGGCCTATGAAACTACCCTTGGAGAAAGCTTTGCCTCCGCTGAAAAGAAGGTTGTTGATGGTTTTTTGTACATTTCCCCTACTGAACAATATAGTAGCTACGAAGCCTATAGTAGTGCATCCTTACAAGGCAAGCGAGCAGGCAATGTCGTGCAAGCCAACAAGTCTACTACTCAGTATTACCGACCTATTGCTAACCGAGATTTTGATGTAGTACTCAACCCTATTATCGTAGAACCTATGATACAAGTGGTCTATGAAATAAAAATGAGTGTCAATCACCCTGATAAAAATAAAGCTAAAGAGGCACTATTGTTGACCCCTGCTGGCGAACTCAAGAAGATAAACTTGCCTTAGCCTTTTCCTACTAATATAAATCTTATGAACGAACAAGCAAGAAAACTTTACAAACAAGCCCAAGCAAATTACCCAGCGTTGAAAGCCCAAATAGAGGCGCAAGTAGTGCGTTGGTTTTGGGCAACAGGAGGTGTAGGACTCTTCTCCTTAGAGCCTTTTTATTTCGAGCAAAATCGCTTTCCCAAGAGTAAAATCCTTAAAGAAGCTCCCGAAAATGCAGAGGATAAATATCAATATGGCGTGAATGCCAACGATGAGATTATCGTGGAACGCAGTTATACTGAGTTTAAAGGACAGTGTTATGAAACTTTCTACTTCCGAGAAGACAGCCAAATTATCAGTTATCATTTTGAGTATTTTAAGGAAAAAAGATGTATCAACACAAAGATATTTGTCTATAAAAATGGGCTATTGCAGGCTATCTATGCAGCTTTTAAAGGCAATAAATGGTCACAGAAGACAATGTTCTATGAAAATGATAAACTTATAAGCTGTGATTGGATAGGGAAAGATGATTATTCGGCTGAAAAAGGCTTTGAACGTGGTTTTGTCTATACCTATGATATGCTGGGCGATCTCAATAGTATTACAGGGAAAGATGGGGGTGTATGGTATCAGAAGAAAGATAAGAAAGTGAGTTATAAAAAGCTCTCGGAGCGTGTAGCCGAACGCTTCTATGCGTTGTTAATTCCTGCAATCAAAGCCTATCCTATCCCAGAGCCTTTGTATTGTCTGAATATAGCCTTTGATTACCAATATATAATGCCTCCAACAATAGGTTTTGGCACTGAAAGCGAAAGGCTCGAATGGAAGGAAAGCTACGGAAAAAGAGCCGATGGCTTACTTTGGAACACTGCCGACTATGCCCATACCGTAGAGATTGAAACAGACAATGAAGACACGACCCTCTTTGAGCTCTTTAACCAAGAAACTGAGATGCAAGAAAAGAGCAGTGCCGCCACGAAGCTATTAGTCGCTTGTGCCAAACGCCTCAAAGAAGAATGGGCATCATTAGGCATTCCCTCCACTGATGACTTTGTAGTAGTGGTAAGTGATATAGAAGATTCTTTTTTGAAGAAAGTATAGAGTTAGGTTTTAGGTTTTAATTTTGTCGTAAAAAAACACTTTTTTTGCGACAAAATAATAGCTTATATCGTATGGAAAGTACTGATGATAAAATACTTAAAAGGGCTTCAAAATGCGGGAGGGATATTGACAAATCACTTTAACCTCAGACTTATGACCCTACAACAATACTTTGCTAAAGATATTCCACTACGAAACATCTATCTTATTCGCCCCCTATAATATTAATTAACTTCCCATTTTTCTTCTTCTAAGTTCAACTGTCGGTGGAAATTGCGTATTTGCTCTTCATCAATATGTGGGTTTTTATTCAGTTGTTGTAATATCCTCCGCTGATGACGTAAAATAGCAAGGTATTTCTTTCGCACTTCAGGGGTAGTATTGCACTTAGGCATATCGAGTTGGTATTGCCACATATCTTTTTGATTCTGTAATAGAAAACTATCAGTTATTCCTTCTTTGTAATGCTTTTGCATATAATCTAAAGCAGCTTGCGCTAATGATTTACGAATAAGACTTTCGGCTTCAGCTTCCGGAATATGGTCTTCATAATCGGGAAATTTTGCCCAACGGATAAGGGCAGGCAAACTAAGTCCTTGTACCAGTAGGGTTGCCAATATCACTATAAAAGTAATGTAGAGAATCAGGCTGCGATGCGGAAAAGGCTCGCCGTTCTCTAAAGTTAGAGGGATAGAAAGGGCTACTGCTAGTGAAAGCACCCCGCGCATTCCTGCCCACCCCAGTACCAAAGGTACCCGAAAGCCAGGGTTCCGCCTGTCGGCTACTGTGATAAAGTGTTTCATTACTTGAGTAATGAGTATAGCTCCATATGACGATAGCAGTCGCACCCCTACCACTACCCCTGTGATGAGCAACCCATAGTTGGTAGCTGTAGCAAGACTCATTCCTTCGGCTTCAATGCCCTCGAGTACTTCAGGCAAAGCAAGACCTATCAGCATAAAGGCAAGTCCGTTGAGCACAAAGCCTAAAATATCCCATACCGCCACCCCTTTGTTGCGTGTAGAGGCAGCAAAAATACTAGTAAGGTGTAGCGACATATACATACCCCCAGCCACAACGGCTAACACTCCCGACGCCCCTACCTCATTAGCTACAATATACATTATATAAGGCGCTATAAGCGAGAGTATAACATCCATATTAGCATCCGTAGGGAGATATTTATACATTTTGCTCATCACCCAAGCGATAGCCAAGCCTATAAGTGACCCAGCAACAACTACCCAAAGGAAATTCAATGCTATATCTGTCCACACCAGCTGACCGGTAGTAACTACCAAAGCTGCAAACCTAAATACAATCAGTGAAGAGGCATCGTTGAGCAAACTCTCGCTTTCTATTATCGTGCTGATGCGTTTAGGTACCTTTACAAAATTCATAATCGCTGAAGCACTCACGGCATCGGTAGAGCCTATCACCCCTCCTAAAAGAAAACCTAAGGCTAATGAAAACCCTGGAAATACCATATTAGCCACCCACGCCACCGCAGCCGCTGTAATAAACACTACGATAAAAGCAAAACTAAAGATAATGCGTCGCCATTTCCACATCTCTTTTAGCGATATCGAGAAAACATCAGCATATAAAAGTGGCGGCAAGAAAATGATGAGCACCAAATCGGGGTTGAGTGTAATGGTAGGTACATTAGGGATAAGGCTAATCGCTAAACCTCCTAAAACCAACAGAATAGGGTAAGCCACTTTAAGTCGGTTAGCCAGCATTATAAGCAGCATAATAGCCACCATCAAAAGCAATAAGTAAGAGAAGTATTGTACCATAGTTCATTAATTATGAGGCGACAAAAATAGTAAAAAATTCTATTCACTAACTACTGATGACTATTTTTTTGTATCTTTGTACCCTATACAGCACAATAAATCACCTCTTATCTTTTACCTAAAAAATGAAAGCCCTGATTATCGGCGCTACAGGCGCTACCGGAAAAGACTTAGTAACACTACTATTGAACGACAACGCTTATACCGAAGTGCATTGCTTCGTGCGCAAACCCTTAGCCCTCACCTACCCCAAGTTACACGCTCACGTAGTCAATTTCGAGACTCCCGAGGCGTGGGCAGATTTGTTGCACGGCGATGTGGCTTTTTCTTGCTTGGGAACTACCTTAGCCATTGCAGGTAGCAAAGATGCCCAATGGCGGGTAGATTACCACTATCAGTACGCTTTTGCCCAGCAGTGTAAAGCCAATGGAGTACCTATTTTTGTGTTGGTATCGGCAGCAGGGGCTAAGGCGCAATCTAAACTCTTCTACAATCGTATGAAAGGGCAGTTGGAGGACGCTGTAAAAGCACTTGGATTTTCGTCCTTACTCATCTTCCAGCCCTCTGTACTCATCCGCTCCAACAGCGACAGAGCAGGTGAGAATCTTTCGGTGAAAACTATTAACTTTTTAAACAAATTAGGCATTTTAAAACGTTACCGCCCTATGCCTACCGAAATATTAGCCGAAAAAAT
>NZ_KB291425.1:0-1281 GCF_000318295.1 Capnocytophaga sp. oral taxon 326 str. F0382 | reverse complement strand
CTACCGAAATATTAGCCGAAAAAATGCTATCGGCAGTATACAACTCTCCTAGAGGAACTTTTACCTTTGCTTTAAATAAAATTTTCAGTCTTTAATAGGCACGAGCTACAAGCTCGCGCCAGCAGGAGAAAAAATGGTTTCAAGCTTGCAGGAAAAGAAAGAAAATATGTATCTTTGCAATCAGAATTTAAGAAGAGAATTATTAAAAAAGCTTTGTCTTTTGCCTGTCGGCTGTGAGGTGGAGTGGATTTTCAATTTTCGTTTCCTAAAAATTATACTATGGAGTCATTCGTTGAGCATATATTTGTGCTATTAGGAGCATTCGCATTGGTGATATTGGTCTACAGTCTTATCTTTAAATATTCGCCTATCCGCTCGTTTCCCAGCATGACAACACTTCCTGTAAGGTCTAGGTTGGGCATTCTGGCAGCTACATTTCTCACCGCCGTGAGTATTGTTTTGTTATTTTGTTACGACCGCGAATTACAACAACTTTTTCCAAATTTCTTTGAGTATGGAATATTTGCGCCTTTGATAGCAGTGATTCTGCTTTCGTGCCTGATATGCTTGATTTTCAAGTATGAAAAGAATGTTTGGTTTCGTTGCCATCCCAAACGTAGCAAGCTAATATTACAGGCGGTCAATCATATGTTCCAAATAGAAGGCGTGTCAATTCGCAGCATTGATGACATCAATAATGGGCATGGCGTAAGCTTTTCATGGATTAACGGCCGTTTTATTGCTGCGGGAAAGCACAAGGTGACATTTCAATTCTATACCTATCAGAAACTCCAGCGGTATGCTGCCATGGACATTGTCTATACGAAAGACATCACCATGGAGTTTCTCCCGGGCGCTGTTTACATTGTTGAAGCACGCTCGGGAAATAAGAATTTCCGCATTACACGCGACATGAAACAGAGCATATAGCAAACAGCGCCGACCTGAAAAGCCAGCGCACGCTTGCTTGTTGCTGCCAACATCAATTCTTTCTTTCCTTTGGAAAATCGGCAGTTGCTGTTCGTTGAGCCTGCGAAATGAGGAAAGCAAAGAGTTGATGTGAGTCGCCTTTCTATAATACCTCAATTCCGCAGCATTATTCCTTGTGAGGTACTTTTATATATTGAAGTGACATTTTTGGGATTTATCCATTGATATGGGGATTTTCTGGGGTTCTTGGTTCTTGCATAATCATGAAATCCCCCACCCAAACCAATGGGGAAGTATGAAAAACCACAAAAAAATGATGTTTATTCAATGAAGACCTCAGAGTAGTAGGTT
>NZ_KB291424.1:0-8857 GCF_000318295.1 Capnocytophaga sp. oral taxon 326 str. F0382 | reverse complement strand
TCTTGCCCTGTTTGATAGTAGCTTGTACTTGTTCTACTGCAAAGCTATGGAAACCTTTGAGGGTAAGCAAAAAGTCGTTAGAACCTTCTACTCGTTTGGATGCGATGAGTGCGCCTTTATCGGTTTTGAAGATAAGGCTATCGGCACTAATATTTTTATCGGTGATATGTACTTTGGCTAAGAAAGGTTCTGTTTCACCTTTTACCACCGCTTTAAACGGAATGTACTTACCGTCAAGCTTTTGGTAGTCCTTACTATAGGCTTTGGTAGGGACTTCATAAGCGTATTTAGAGTCGGCTGTATTCTCAAAAGTTACCTCAATACCTTTGGCGGTAAGGGCTGTAGCCTCACCTCCTTTGCTTACGCCATTGGTGTTTTCTTTGGTAGGTTTGCCTCCTTGAGCTACTATTTGAGGTTCAGATACTTTACCGTCTTTATCTATGCGATATATATATTCTTGGGTAGAGGTTACTCCATTGGTAGTAGTGGTTACTTTTCCTTTGACAGTGGAATCATTGCCTCCAAATGGGAATACTTCCTTGCGACCGTCTTTACCTGTAACAACTATTTCACCATTGCGAGTTTCTACCTTATCAATCTCAAAAGGTACGTTTATCTCATTAGATTTTTTGCCTTGACCTATGAGGTTTTCTATGAACTGTACATTTTTCCAATCGGCATCATAAGTAGTTTTCACTACTCCGTCTGTGAGCTGGTAATCACTGTTGATTTTGACGTTTTCAAATTCTACCGCCAGCTTAGTATCGTTCAAGTAAGGCACTTTTATAAAGCCTTTACCTGAAAATACACCATTGCTACCACTCACCTCCAAAAGGGTAACCGCAAAATCACCTGCGGTAAACACTTCATTGGTTATTAAACTATTGAGAGGCTTTTGGTTTGTAATCGTTATTTTGGGTACAATTCCGCAGTTATACCCTTGCTCAGTGGTGTTGGGTGTTTTCTCTATTTTGAAAGTCTGTATATCCGAATACACATAGCTGGGAGTAATACCATAGCGTTCGCCCTCGCAAGAAGCTCCTACACGAAACTCGTACTCACCCGCCTCCAAGTCGGCGATGAGGGTTTGGGTATTTCGGGTAAAGGTCTCGAACCACTGTGCGCCTTCTACGTTTTTCTTACGGTATTGGATATGGTATTTTTGGTGCAGTGTGTGCCCTTGCCAGAGTAGTTTGGTACGACTTTTACCCTGCTGTTCGCTTAGCAAAAAGAGCGGTTTGCTACAGTTTACGGCGTAGACAAACGTGTGTACCTCGCTATAACCATCGTTTTTAAAGACACTGTTTTCTGCCAGTCCACCTGTGGAGATAGCTCTTACGCGCCACGCATAACGTCTGCCAGGGATGAGGTTGGGTTTGCTCACATCATAGACGAAGGTGGTCATTCGCAAATCGTCTTCTTTGAGTATGCGTCGGCTTACTTCAAAAGCAAAACGAGGGTCGAGGGTAGGGTCTAAAATCTCACGTAATTCAAAGGAATAGGTTACATTGGTCGCGTTGATTTGACGGGGTGTCCAACTGAAAATAATGTTTTGAAAATCGGTTACAGCTACTTGCTCATTATCAGAGGGAATATTCAGAATTGGGGGGTCATTGAGCATTAGATAGGCAATGGCGCAATGACTTTGGGAGAGCCAACGACCACTGAGCACATCTTTTACCCTAAAGCAGAATGAGTACATCCTATCGGGCAAGGCAGAGGCGTATTGTTGTGAGGTGATACCTTGCAGGTTGCGCAACTGGAAGTAGCTTGCCAGCTCGGCATTGGTGAGGCGGAGGATTTCGCCTCCACTGATACGCAAGGGTGAAACGCCTGAAAGTACGGGGGCTGAGGCTGCTGTAAGTCCATTGCCTTTAATCTCTACATATAATTGTACGGGGCGGTTCTGCACACTCAAGTCGGTAGTGATGAGTTGCAGTTGTACCTTATTAGCCATTGGGTTGGCATAGTCGGCAATCTTACTGCTATACGGAGGTGTGAGCACAGGCACTACCTGCACAGGGTAGGTTTGTGCTATGAGCTGCCACGTTGTGAGCAGAAAGAGGAATATGTAAGAGAATAGGCGCATCGTACTTAAGGAATGATAATGATTTTTTTACTTAATCGTTGGTAAGGAGTTTCTAAAACCAATATATAGGTAGCAGCTGGTAGTGGGTCTTGAAAATCAACCCAGTGTTCAGTAGCTGAAGCTGAGTTTTTCTCGCTCACTAATTGCCCTGTGATACTATATAGGCGGAATTTGATAGCCCCTGCTTTTTCTAAAACTACTTTGGCTTTGAACTTGCCATCGTTAGGGTTAGGTGCGACTTCAAATTCTCTTACAAAAGCCTCATTGTTTTTTTGAGTTTTAGGTAAATCGGTAGCGGGTTCTACAATGATATTCTTGTAGAACAACTCAAAGCAATTACCTTGTGTTTGCTTGATGCCTATGCGGTATTCACCTTTTGCTTTGAAGATGAGAGAGATATAGTCTTCACTTTTATTGGTGATTTCAATAGCTTCATTTTCGGGTACTAACCACTCAGTAGTTTCTCCTTTAGGACTACTGGTGTTTACTAATATTACCTCTTCATTCTCATAGGCCTGGGTAGTGAGTAAGAACTCAGAAGCTATTTGAGTATTTGCACTTTCAATAGTAATAGCATCTGTTGCTGTACAACCATCTTTAGTAGTTACCGTAGCCCTATAAGTACCTTTTTCGGATAAAGTTACTTGAGGCATATTAGAAGAAAATCCATTATCGCCAGTCCACAGATAAGTAGCTTGTGGATCATTAATGGCTATATTTAAGGTAAGTGTTTGTCCGTTGCAAAGCGTGCGATTCTCTCCTAAATCAATCTCAAATTTAGAAGGGTTTTCGATAGTGAAAGTTTTAAAGTGAGCACAACCTTGAGCATCGGTTATTTTTACCTTGTACTCTCCTGTGGGGAGGTTGTTTATATTTGCTGTAGTAGCTCCTGTATTCCACAAGTATTGATAAGGTGCTGTGCCTCCCTGCACTACAAGCGCTATAGCGGCATTAGCGGCATTATGACAACGAAGTGGGGTGATAGTACCTGTAACCGTAAGGCTATTAGGTTGCAGAACAGCTGTACTTCCTTGTACCATACAGCCTGCTCCATCTTTGATTTCAACTGTATAAGGCATAGGTAGCAAGTTTTCGATGGAGGCAGTAGTAGCTCCATTAGACCACAGATAAGTATAAGGAGGCGTGCCCCCAGCAGGGGTAGCGGTAATTTTGCCATCGTTACCCTTGCAAGTAGCATCTGTTTTTTGAAGGGAAAGGGTTAATTTGGCAGGTTCTTTAAGCTCATAAACAACGTCTACCACTTTAGTTACTGTATGGGTGTTGTACTCACCCAATACAATACCATTGGCATCTTGTATATTAATAGCGTATTTGCCAGCAGAAAGATTTTTGGCAGTATCATCCTCAATAGGGAGTGTTACCCAATAGCCATTGCTGTCTTGTTTTTTCCAAGTGTAAATGTAAGGCTTACCACCATTTTGAGTACCTGTAAAAGGAGTTCCTCCTGAAGCCTCAATTTTCAGTTCACCATCCTGACTTTCATCGCGCTGACCGTCATAAGGGTTTTTATCCTTTTCGTCGCCAAATTCATTTTGGGAGTTGCAGGAGATGGGGTTTGAAAGTTCTATAGAAGCTTTGAGTTTTTCAGGATGAGAAAGATAATATTGACTTCTAAGTTTTGCACAATTTACCCTTTTATTATTATTAGAATCATAATTTTTATCATAAACAGATAAGAAATAATTTCCTTCTCGAACATTTCTTAATATCACAGAAAATTCTCCTGTTACGGAATCAAAATTATATTCAGTATTAGCTAAAATATCACCATTTGCATTTTCCCAAACAAAATTATATTTTTTTTCACCAAAATATAAAGGAGTTCCTCCCTTAATTACAGCAGTGATATATCCATCAGAAGCACCATTAAAAGAAGGAAGTTTTTGTCTATCGGGAGGATATGAAATAGTAATAGGTTCAGGGGCTTTTAATTCAACTGTAATTGTTTCTTTATTATCATTCCACCTATCTCTCCCTATACACCCATTAGTATCTTTTACTCTAATAGTATATTTTCCTGATGAGAGATTTTCTATATGATGAGTTCCTCTTGGAGAAGTAAAATCCTGCCACTCACTATTATTTATTTGTATTTTATAATTATGTACTCCTCCATAAGCTCCTATATATATTTCTCCATCATTCCCCTCATTACAAGAGGGGTTTTTAGGTTGGATAATGAAAAACTTTACAGGATCAGGATTTTTAATAGTAAATATAAAAGGATGCTCCTCTGTATAAGGAGAGTAAGAGTTTGCAGAGCTATTTCCCAAATAAGAAACCTCATAAGTTCCTGCTTCTAAATTTTCAAAAGTAAAAGTATTGTCCTCATCTAATTTTTCTTTATTATTATAAGAAGCTAATAAACTTCCATTCTTTTTAATATTGAAAGACATTTTTTCACCTTTTTTTAAAGGACGATCAAAGCGTAGCGTATAGTTAGCTTTATCACCATAACAATTAGTTATGATAACATCGTTATTATCATTTTTAAGAATAGGGAGGGATTTTTTAACTGTAAAAAATACTGGATCTGAAATATTTCCACAAGATGATCTTTGTATAAAAGAAATTTTTTGACCAATAAATTCTTCCATTCTACTTCCTAAAATATCGTAAGCATTCACTTCAATAGTTGATTGTCCATTAAATTTAGACAAATTCATATAACCATGTCCAATGTCATATTGCCAATTATAATCCACAGAGCGAAATCCGTAATCAGATTCTATTTTTATTTTATCTTTTGACGGAAGATCCCCTCCATCTTTTGTTCTGATAACTAATTTAGGATAAATTTTTACAGATATAATATGGTCCCACCACCTTACGGCATCATTATTTTGAAAATTATTTTCACAAAAACTAATATTTTTTTTTATTTCAGAATCATTAAAAGATCCATCTCCTCCACATCCTCCCCAATCTCTATGCCAATTTCTAGATGCAGTACTCTTTAACAACAAAGGTCTCCAAGTAGCTGGTACATTATTTTTTTTTATCCCATAATCGGAGTAATAATATTGGGAGACACCATTTAAATCTTGTTCTAATATACTTCTACTTCCTTTATCAAAGAGAATTTCAATTAGAACTTTATTTTTACATCCATCACCATAATTTTTATTATGAGCTTTTATTATACAGTGAGATTCTATAATATACTCCCCCAGCTGTGCTTGTCCATAAGCAATAGAACAGGAGAATAGAGCGAAAATTATAAATATTTTTTTCATACTTTAGGACAAAGAAACCTTTGTTACTTTTGCGAGTTTATATTTTTGTAAATTGATATACGATGGAAACTACATTTTTATTCCAGTCTTCTTCCCTTTCTTTTTCCATTTCCTTAGAAATTTTGAACATTTGATCCTTATCAGGTAATTGCACAATTTTCATTTTAAGTTCTCCTAAACGCTCTCCATTATAGATAAAATCATTACTGATAATATTCCAAGTAAATAGAATTTCATCTACTTTAAATTTATCATCTGGAATACAATCTTTTGTATTTTGAGTTGTATATCCGATTTCTCTACCTCTACCATTAGGTAAAAATTCCAAAAAAAACACAATCATCGGCTTTTTGAACTTCATTACCTTTATATTCCAACCCAATTTCTATAATTTTCCACTTTCTAATCAATTTTTGTTCGAGGGAGTTTTTAGGTTGTTCTTGAGGTTTAGTGTCATCTTTTTTTCCACAAGCGTTGCTTGCAAATACGGTTGCTACTAAGGCGATTAAAAAAAATACTCTTTTCATAGTGTAAGTGTTTAAAAAATTAATAATTAACTTCTACTTTTTCACCTTCTACAGGTTTGCCATTAGCTAATGAAGGTAAAAAGTAATATTCATATATTGTATTGATGTGTATTTCTTTATCGGTGATGTGTTGTTGTTTGGGGGTGAGTACTTTCCAGAGTGAGGGTGATGTGCCTTTTACATTTTTGTAAATCTGTATCTCGGTTACTTTGGCATTTTTTTGATATTTCCAAAACAAAGAGATAGAACGCGCATTCCTATCGGCTACAAAATCTACACTTTTTATTACTTTATCAGCTCTTATAGGTGCTTTTATGATTATGGTTGCATTGTCTGCACTTGACCATAACCCTGCTTTGTCCTTTGCTTGAATGAGATACTCATACATTTTGCCTCCTTCAGTATTTTCATCAATAAATGTGTTGGTTTCTTTGTGAAATACTTGTAACGGTTGCCATTTTTCTGTTCCTTTTTCTCTTCTACTTAGGGTATAGCTTTCTACATCATCACTTGAACTGTTTATCCAATACAGTGTTATCTTTCCGTTTTCGGTAGTGAAATTATTAAAAATAGGAGCAGTAGGCGGGTTTTTATCAGGTTTCTCAACTACTATTACTTCAGAAAAAGGAGAGCGATTGTAACGTAAATCTTCTGCTAAAATTTTGTAAAACACCTTTTTATTAGAAAGAGAGAAACTCACTGTATCACGGGCTGTATTTTCAGTGATGATATGATTAAATATATCTACAAATTCTTCTTTATCGGTATTAGCTCTCAGTACTCTATAGCCAGCTAAATCTGCTTCAGTATTAGCTTTCCACGAAAGAGTAACCACACCTAAACTATCAATTTTTCCTTGTAGCCCTATAGGTCGGGCAGGAGGAATAGAATCGGATGGTTGCACTAAAGTACTATGTGAGAAATGTCGTTTTTGTTGTTTATCAACCGAGGCTATTTTGAAATAGTTAGAGGCTGAAAGTTTCCTATATATGAGTTTCCTATCCTCTTTTTTGATGTTGTCTACTACTTTTTGATAGTTCGCATCTTCTTTGGTATTGTGCCAAAGTTCAAATTTTTCAGTAGCTTTTTCAGCTTCTTTAGGGTATTCCCAAATAAGTTCTACCCCGTCGTTAATGAAATTATAGTCGGCTATACGAGGGACAGCTGTAGTAGCAGAAACACCTTGTACTTTTATAGGGGCTGAAGGAATACCTTTTTCGCCAAAGGCATTGATACCATAGATGCGAAAGAAGTAAGGCGTATCATTCGTTTCTAAAGTAGTTGCATAGAACATTTGTTTTTTACTTGTTCCATTCATATCTACAATAGGTGTGGAAGAGATAGACTGAAAGTCAGTGCCATTTTCAGAACGTTCTATGATATAAGAAGTATATATATCTTTTAAATAAGTGATTCCCCAAGAAAAAAGTACCTTTTTATCATCGGGGATAGCTGTGAAATCGTGAATTTTAGGAAGTGTTTCAACATCAGAAAGCCCTACCATCACCGCAGACGACTCTATTTCGGGCATTCCGAGAACTTCTACCTGATAAATATAGGTTTCTCCCGCTTTTACATCGGTATCTATAAATCCCCAACCTGCTTTCTGAGCTGCTACAAAGGACATATCTGCTGCAAAAAGAGCAAAAGTATGACGCTGGTTTAGCTCCTCTGCTATATTTACAATTTTAGATATACCATTTTTACTATCTTGTTCTACAGAAAAAGATTCACCATATAGTGCCTGAGCAATGATAGCGCCATAATTATCTTTTTGAATGAAGTCTATCCAATCTTCTTGTTTATCAGGTTTTAGAGTGGCTATAGTTTGTTTTTCAGGATTTTCGAGGAAATTACCATCTTTTTTGATGAGTATTTTGTGAAGAATAAAGCCTTTTTGATTTGCTTTCTGCCATTCAATAGGAGTATTTACCGCCCAACGGAGCAGTATTCTATCTTTTTGAACGTAGGACTTGAGCATTACTGAAGGAGTAGTATCAGACAATTGAGCAAAAGACCAATTTACTACCCAAAAGCAGATAAGAAATAAGGCTTTTTTCATACTTATAGCATATCAAAAGTATAGTAATATTTTAAACGCCACAAAATTATACATTTATTTTTAAATTACAAATATATTCTCAAATAAAATTGAAATATATTTTGTTATAAAAATACAAAACTCTGTAATTCAATAAAATATAATTTATATCTTATTCAAAAAAGATATAAAAACCCATTTCTAAAACACTTCATAAATGTATTTTATTTATAAGAATTGTTTCAATTTTTCTCTATTTCACCGTTAATTGTGTAATCTAAAAGAATGTTTTTTGAATTTACTAATAAAATACGTACCTTTGCACAATCAAATTAGTAACTTAACATTAACATTTTAATACTTAACAACAATGGTAAAGAAAATATTTTTACTCACCTTTATGGCAATAGGAATGACTGCCTGCTCTAAGTCTGACGACACTCCTACTAATACTAATAATGGAGATAACAATAAGCTGCTAGGAACTTGGGTAGGTACAGTAGAAGTTATTGCAGAAAAACCTGAACAACAAAGTAAAGTATCAGAACTTTTTAAAAAATCGTATGGAGCTTTATTAGGGAGTCCTGAAAGTAACTATCAAACCTATACTGTTAAGGTAGTTTTTGGCAATGAAAAAAGACTGAAGATAACAGACAAAAAAGGGCAGTACTCTTTTCAAGAAATAAAATACTCAACTTTAGGTAACAAAATAGTTGATGATGAGAAAAAGCAACCTTTAGCTACTTATTCTATTGAGAATAACAGATTATTAGCTGAAAACACAGACTTTTTCTATTTAATAACAGATACTAATTTGGATAATTTAACTAATGCTGAAGAATATCTAAAGGAATTTGCACAGTTAGACACAACAGCTCCTGACTACGCTAACAAGCTAATAGAATTAAAGATATAATGGACAAAAATGAGGCTATTTTAGAGA
>NZ_KB291423.1:0-1045 GCF_000318295.1 Capnocytophaga sp. oral taxon 326 str. F0382 | reverse complement strand
GGCGTAATGGACAAAAATGAGGCTGTGAAGTTGTGTAACCCCTTATTTTATCTCCCTTTGCAAGCATTTGAAAATATGAATAAAAAATTTGCTTTTACTGTGGTAGTAAAATAACCAAGAAAAATGGTAAGAAAAACGGTATTCAAAGCTACAAATGTTATGCTTGTGGGAAGCAATTCTTAGCTAAAAAGAGATTGTTTTTAGATGAAGAAAAGCTTTGGAAAGAATATGTACAAGGCAAACAAACCTATGTCCAATTAGCTGAAAAATATTCTTGTTCAGCAAAAACAATTAAAAGGAAGTTAGATAATTATTCCGTTAAAATACAAGCTAAAACAGCCCGAAAGGTAATTGTTTTAATGGACACCACCTATTGGGGAAGAACGTTTGGAGTTATGCTTTTTAAGGATGCTATAACAAAAGAAAATCTTTTAAAGTACTACGTGAAAAATGAAACAAATGCTTTGTATATACAAGGCATTGAAGAACTTAAAGATAAAGGATTTGAAATTATTGCTATTGTTTGTGATGATAGAAAAGGCTTATTGCAATCTTTTAGAGATATTCCTGTACAAATGTGTCAATTTCATCAAAAACAAATTGTTATCAGATATTTGACCAAGAATCCTAAACTTCAAGCAGGACAAGAACTAATGAATGTTGTAAACTTACTAACTAATACAGATAAAGAATCATTTGAAGGAGTGTTAGGTTTATGGTATGAAAAATGGAAAGATTTTCTTAATGAAAGAAGTACTAATCCTTTAACTAATAGAACGTTCTATACTCACAAGAAGCTAAGAAGTGCTTATAGAAGCTTAAAGAACAACTTACCTTGGCTTTTTACTTGGTATGATAATATTCAACTGAACATTCCTAATACAACAAATGCTATTGATGGACATTTTGCAGACCTAAAGAATAAACTTAGGAATCATAATGGATTGATTTTAGAGAGGAAGAAGAAATTTATTACTGGGTTTTTAAAGGCATAGGGCTGCCAAAATATTAATAAAAAGAGGCTGTCCAAAAAGTTTAGTTTAAA
>NZ_KB291422.1:332-860 GCF_000318295.1 Capnocytophaga sp. oral taxon 326 str. F0382 | reverse complement strand
TAGGAGTTAACCTTATACTCTTTTCGCACTCATCTTCATACCTAAAATAGAGAACTCCATCACACACAGCTGTAAGGATTTTCTTTGTTCTTATTCCTCCTTGCGGGTATTTTACATAGGTATTCAATACTAAAAACTCATCATCTAAATAAAATCTTCCTCTTTGAGTTCTATTAGGAACACTCTTCCAGCCATAAAAATAATAAATCTTTCCTGTAGAAGAAAACTTACAAGAGATAGAGTTATAACCTGTTTGCAGATACTCAATTTTATAATATTGAGTAGTATCTATCAATGAAAAAATATTTTCTGTAATGATCATATCATTACAATTTTTATATCTACTTCTATTCATCATTTGGCAAGAAAAAGTATTTGCCAATACTGAGACGAAAAATGATATATAGAAAACTTTTCTTACCATGATGTAAAAAGATTATAAGTTCTGTACTGATAAAAGGTTTCCTATTTTTGTGAAGAACTATTGTTGATTATATTTTGCATTGATAGGAGTTAACCTTATACTCT
>NZ_KB291422.1:0-312 GCF_000318295.1 Capnocytophaga sp. oral taxon 326 str. F0382 | reverse complement strand
CTTCGTTCTTATTCCTCCTTGTGGGTATTTTACAAACGTTTTCAAGATTAAAAATCTATTTCCTATATAATAACTTCCTCTTTCATACTTTTTAGGAGTATTTTTATACCTATTTTCATTATCTAAGAAAAGAAATTGAATTTTTCCTGTAGAAGAAAATTTACAAAAACCACTATTATAACCAGTATTTAAATGCTCAATATTATAAATTTGAGTGGTATCTATCAAAGAAAAAATATTTTCCGTAATGATTATATCATTACAATTTTTATATCTATTTCTATTCATCATTTGGCAAGAAAAAGTATTTGC
>NZ_KB291421.1:0-4526 GCF_000318295.1 Capnocytophaga sp. oral taxon 326 str. F0382 | reverse complement strand
TCGTATTGATAGGTGTAGCGCCCAGCTGAGGGGTCAGTAAGACTCGTTTTGCGACCCCAGCCATCTTGTGTAATGCGTTGTACTGCACCTCCATAGTCGGCTGTTTTTAGGTTGCCATTGGCAAAGTAGGTATAACGCACGGTACCCCCATTATCTTGGTGTTCTACGATATTACCTTGCGCATCGCGAGTGCTAATGATTTGTTGCTGACCGTCATCAGCAGTTGTTTTGAGCTTATCGTAAGTAAAGCGGGTTATTTTACCTTCGGGACTCGTAATAGTGGTAGGTCGCCCATACACATCGTATTCTGTCCTCTTCACCTTTTGAGAAGCACCTCCTGCAAGGTGAGGTGTACTTACAGCTACTTGTTGCCCTATACCGTTGTACTCGTAGCTAACCGCATAGCGGTTGTTGAAAGCATCGTTACTCTCTTTTTCTAACAACCAGCCTAAAGTGTTATAACTCTCTGCACTGTAAGCGCCTTCTTCGTTTTCGGTAATGGTTTTAAAAATACTTCCGTTAAATTCATAATGTGTTGTAGTTTTCTTACCTAAGAAATCTGTTGTTTGGATAGGTCTACCTGAAGAATCGTAGGTATATAGAGTAGTTTGCCCTAATGAAGAGGTTTTGCGTTCTAACAGACCTCTGTTGTTATAACTGAACTTGGTTACTTGTCCTTCGTGGTCGGTATGGGAGGTAACCAATCGATGGGTAGGGTCATAGGTATAGCGTTCGGTGCGTTGTTGCCCGTCTTCAGCGGTGGCGGTTTGCTCGGTTATGTTGCCGTACTGGTCATAGCGGTAGGTAGGGGTACGCCAAGCTGTACCATTGCCTTGGGTTTTATGGGTAGTGAGCAAGCCTTTGTCGTAAGCAAAAGTTTCGGCAGTGCTAAAACTATCGCCTGCCAAAGTGGTGGTCGTTTCTTTCTTTTGAGGTAAGCCTACAAAATACGGAGCTTCGCTTTTAGGCAAATAACTTATGCGCGTACTTTTGCTATAACCGTCGGTTTGGGTACGTTGTTCGGTAAGGTTCCCATCGGTATCATAAGTAAAATTATTGGTAGTCGTCAGCCCTGAAAGTTTGTCTTCAGTGGTTTGTTGGGTAAGTTGTAGTTTAAAGACTTTATTAGGACTGAGGGTATGGGTGTATTGGTAGGAGGTTTTTTGGAAAGGTATATTACGAATGATATAGGTAGGTAGAAACCATTGTTTATCTACAATATACTCATTGATTAAAGCTCCTCTAAGTAGAGGGTTCATTTCTTTAAAAGAAAAAAGTACTTGGTCATACTCCTTATTAAGTTCAAACCAATTGGTTTTTCCTATCGCTTTAAATCCAAGAAAGCCTAATCCTTGTGTATGAGTGATAGCATTGTAATAAACATAACGCTGGATTGCTTTAGGTACTCCTATGCCTTCACGTTCTAACTGAGAAACCAGCCGCACAGATTGCATATTAGGAAGTGTAGTGTATGGATATAACTCATCAGGATAAGTAGAAACCCAATAGTACGTTCCCTTTTCTCTATCTAAGTTCAGCAAAGTTGCCATATTTTTATAAGCAATAGTCTGCCTAACACCACCATTGATTACATTTCTAACCAATACATCTTCCCTATTGTTTTCTCGTAAAGAAAGTGTTTGTATTTTATCTCCTGAAAATAGAGAAATATCAGTTACTCTATCCCGCTCATCAGGAGATGAAAATATAATATGAGGGGTATTTCCTTCTTCTAAAATTTTCACCTCGCCTTCACTAAAGGTTATCTCCCTACCTTTTTGGATATTAGTAAATACTACTATCTTACGACTATTCTCTACACCATTGGTAATATCGTATTTATTTTTCGCTATTACAGAGTGAAATTGTACAATATCTGTTTTTCCATCATTGTTGAAATCTATAGGAATAAAACTATAATTATTGATAACTTTCTGATAGAGAATCGGAAATTTTCCCCTAATAGGAATCATTTCTTCATTTTGTTTTTTAAAGTTAAATGTAAAATGTTGGTCAATAGATAAAAAACGAATACCAGCATTAAGCAATACTTCAAACTTATTACTTTTATGTTCGGTAGGAAGTAAAAAATCTATTTTACCATCACCGTTGAAGTCTCCTGCTATAGGATGCATTTCATCTATATAAATATTGGAGCTACGATGTTCATTGATAAGTTTCAATTCTTTATTATCATTCATTTCATAAATGTAAATAGCTCCTTTGGTAACACGTACAAGGTCTGTTTTACCATTGCCGTTCACATCCATCGTCCAAAGTAAATCAGTTCTCAAAAGATCTCCTATATAACCAATACCATAAATGTAGTTTTTCTCTTTACGTCTATCTAAATCTATGAGATAAATACCTTTCCCTTTTTCCTGTAATTCGCATAAACATTCACGTTTCATTATATGGCATTTCTCATAAGCAAAAGCAAACTCAACTCCTAACAATTCAGTAAGACCATCACCATCAAAATCTCCTGAGAGTAATTGATAGTTCGGATTTTCTCTGTATTGTTTTTCAGGAGGATTAGGTAATGAAGCCTCTCTATTGTCTAATATTCCTTGATAATAAGCTCTTTCATCCCAATAAGTAGGCAAATTCCACTCTTTAGTATCTTCAACAATAATAGAATTAGCTCCTCGTTTACAAACTTTTAGGATAATTTTTTTAAAATCTTGAGTGGCCATTACAAACCCTTGTGCTTTATACAAATGTCCATCTTTGGTAAGCATTTTTACTGGAAAAATATTATCAAATTTAGGAACTGTAGTCGTTTGTGCTATAGTACTTATAGTATCTTGCCTAAAGTTATCAAAGAAAATAAGTTCTTTTCTATTTTTTTCTTTTATAGTAGGATATAAAATAAAATCAGTGAAGTTATCTGCATTGAGATCTATAGGAATAGTAGCTGTATTTAGAGCATTTACTTTTCCAAAAGAAGTTTCTATGGTAGAAATACGATTTAAGATTTTCTTCTTAGGATCAGTGCCTTTTGTATCCCAATATTTAAACTCTATGGGGGAGTATTCTTCTTCTCCTACTTTTTCTTGTATTGAAGTTAATCGGTTATACTCCAAACTATTAGTATTATAACTAAGTTTATAGTTTCTATAAGGAACATTATTATCTATTACATTAATCTGTGATAGTATTTCCCCATTTGTAAATTCCATACCGCCTATATAGGCAACTTCAGGACGTGTACGATTATCATATTTAAACTCAATTTTTGTATTGTAGCCATATTCAATATGTTCAATGCGAAGGTGATTATTTTCTATAGTATAAAAATATCGTATGCTCACTCCTTGCGCATTCTCCCAGTAGCTTATGGCATATTCCATAGGCGACTGGCTGTTGTTATCTTTGCCATAATAGGCTTTAGAGCCATCGGGATAGAGCACCTCGAAGTAATCGGGTCCAAAAGCTGAATTTTTGCTTCTACCTACCGCTTTGATACGCAGTTGTGAAAAAGTTTCTGTTTCATAGACCGCTCCACTTTCGCCGTGGGTACCTTCTTTGAGTATCAATCGCTGTCCGTCTAAGGCAAACTGGTCGGTATTAGTGAGGTTTACCTCAGTAATCTTGCCGTTATGATACATTGTACTACCTACGCGACTTATTACTGATAAGCCTGCGAGATGCCAGCCATAGCCTGCTATCCCATTACCACTTTGACTATTATAGGTAAGTGCTAAGGTAGGTGCTACTCCTCCAATACCTTTAGGTACGGCAATAGGTACTGTATAGACTGCTGCACCACTACCCGATACACTCAATTCACCTGTAGTCAAACCAATCGTATTTGCTCCACTTTCTCGTGCTGTAATACTCCCTGAGGGTAGTTCGGTATCAATAGGTTCATCTAAAGGTTCAGCATAAAACGAAGTACGTTCAATAGGTTGTAAAGGATAAACCTCTTGAGCTGTAAAGTTAAGAGAATAAAAAAGTGTTATGAGGAATAAAAAGCGTTTCATAGTAATATAGGTATTGTTATTTTTTTACAATTTTAAAGATTCTCTTGCTACCATCCGAGAATGTAGCCACCATAAAGTAATAGCCTGCTGACCAAGTGGAGATATTGATATGGTAAGGTTCTGTAGGTGGGAGGTTATCAATTTGTTGCATTAACTGTCCGTTGAGGGTGAAGATTGCTAAATGTGTGAGTGTTCCATTTTCGCTGTGTTGCCAATAGACTCCTATCTGGTCGGTAGCGGGGTTAGGCACACCATATAGCTGTACTTTTGAGTTATCGCTATTTAAAGATTTGAGATTATCAGGGAGTTCATCAAAAATTTCTTCATCAGTAGCTTCATCGGTTGCATTGAGACACAAGAGCGCACGGCGCTGGTTGCCAGCGCTATCGTACTGAAAACAGTACTCTTTTTGAGCGTAGATACTTAAAGTACCAAAAAAGAAGAGAAGATACTTTAACATTGTTTAGTAAGTTTGGCAATAATCGGTACAAAGGTAGGAATAAGAAATGAAAAGTGCAAGAAAATATGGGAAATATTTTT
>NZ_KB291420.1:320-4765 GCF_000318295.1 Capnocytophaga sp. oral taxon 326 str. F0382 | reverse complement strand
CTGTTCACCGGAACAGAGCAAGTTGTGTTTTGAGCAGCTGAAAACCTTTTAAGCTGCTCAAAACTACTTGTGCGCAAGGGAGCGCAGAATGTAGCACTCCGAAGTCGTGAGTTTTTATTGTAAATTATAGTTTAAAAAGCGTATTGTAACGATGTCCTCATAGAAGAACTCAATGGGTTATTTGTGGTTGTTGTTGAAAACAAATACGACACATCGAACTGGAACGAACGGAAAGCGAACCCACACCCAACAGTCAAGTATTGCCTATCGCCTTTTAGTTTGTGCTGATGAAAATAACCCGTACGCAGGAAAAGCTGCTCATCAAAGGCGTATTCTGCTCCTATTGCCCAACTGATCTCGTGAAGCTCTTCCTTAAAGCCGTTAGGTGCATCACTAAACGAAGTGAACATACCTTCGATAAAATCTTTGTTCTCATCACTTTCTATGGGTACTAAAAGTTTATTAGCCTCTGTAAGTACTGAAAAGCGGTTATAGCTATCCACTTGTAGGTTATAAGCTGCACCGAGTTTTAGGTTGGTCGGCAAAAAGAACGATTTGCCTAAGTCGTCGTACTTTACTTTTGCCCCAATATTAGAAAGCTGAAATCCAAAGCTATAACTTCCTGTGTAGTTCCCTATCAGGTGAAACGCAGAAGTGTAATAGCCCGAGATGTCAAAGCCTAATCCGCGTGCTACTGCCTTGTCGCCTGTGGGCAATTGTAAGTTAGAATTGAGATAGCGCGCCGCCACACCCATTGCAAAGTGCTCGCTGAGCCTGAGATTGTACGAAAGGTCAAAGGTAAATTCAGTAGGACGAAAACTACCCAGCACGGTAGCACTTCCACCGAAATCTTGAGTGAGACTCACATCGCCGATACTAAAATACGTCAGACTTGCGCCCCACGCGCTACGTTGTGTACGTTTATAATAGGTGATATTCCCCAGAAAAATGTCCTTTACAAGTTTATTGAGATAGGGTGTATAACTCACCCCAACGCCCGAGGTGTTTTCTGCAAAAATATACTTAGAAGCGTTGTTACGTTGCGCAAAAACGTTTGGCTGCGAGCACACCCCCACCTCGCCCATACCCGCAACAGCGGCATCGGTGTTAATAGACAAAAACGGAAACGCCGTAGTGATAGGTCTTTCTTCCTGCGCGTGGAGAAATACGCTGATTAATAAGGATGTAAGGAGTAAGTATTTCATCTTAAACTCATAATTTTCTTTGGTATCTTATCATACAATTTCTCAATGTTGTATTCCTTAAAGAGATATGTCTCATTAATAAGAACATCCCTTTTGTCTCTATAATTTTTTCGATAAAATAGGTGAATAGAAGATGAATCAATTACTTTTCCTTTTTCTTCTATTAAATAATAATTACCAAATACATTATAAAAATATTGAATTGTGATAATGTCATTTCTGATATTGTATTTTCCCCAATTCCATAAAAAAATATTAGATGTTCCTTGTTTCGAAGTGTCTAAAAAAATATCCATTTGCTCATTTAGCATTTTTTCAGACTTTTGAATAGAACAATCTATGGTGGCAATATTGCCATCACATTTATTTCCAAATCCATTCTGCACATAGTACATGTATCCATTATTTAGAAAAACACGCATATGTATGAATTTTCCTCCATCACAATCTATACATTCCTTATTTGTGTATATACTATAATAATATCCTTTGTTTTGTATTCTATCAATTTTTATATTTTCTCTTAACGTGAAATATTTTTTATTGTGCCATATACTACAAGAAATCAGAAATATAGAAAATAATATTGCGAATAGTTTTCTTACCATAACGTATATTTATTAGGGGTTAAATATTGATAATAAGAATTCCATTTTCTATCTATCATCCTAAATCCTGCCTGAGGAGAAATTATTTTATGTGCAAAGTAATTTTGAAAAGCATTTCTTATATGTTCTGAATTTGTTCCAATTTTGTGGCCACTATACCCTATGCTGAGAGCTCCTAAACGATACATATCTGCTTCACAATTATTCCAAACTCCAAGTTTTCTTCCTTTTTTTAAATAGCCTTCAGAGTAAGATATCTCACTACTTTTATTTGTATCATTGCCACTCTTTCCTGTGAACAAATTCATTTGTAAAGAAAAATCTCCTATACTAATACCTACAGCAGCAGTCCTAAACATATCTGTGTTACTACTTAATATTCTTTTGTAACTAAAAGGTGTTCCGTCATTCTCATACGTAGCTCTAAAATCTCCTGCATGAAGCCCGATAACACCTGTTCTTTGCTCAAAATCTCCCTTCCAAATATTTGTCCCTAAAGAAAGTCCTAATTTTCCATCGTCTCAAGAAGCCATAAGCATTCTATTTTTATAGTTCTACCAATCAGGCTCCCAACCTTCTAAAAGTTCTTTTGGAACTTCTTTTCTAATGTGTACAATACCTATATTATTCTTATTTATAACATCAATTGTATCTTTTGAAATACTCCCTTTATCATTAGATATATATAAATTACAATCTCCTATAGTTGATATCCTAATTCTATTTTTATCTATATAAAAATATCCCATCTTTGCTTGTTCAGGATTAAAAAGCCCTCTTTCTAAATGTAATGTGTCTTTTTTAGGTATGATGAATAGCCCTACTTTACCTTTAGCATAAAATTTAAAGTAACTTGTATAAGGATAAGTGTTATCTATATCTTTATAATGACGGCTTACCTCTTTTGTTAAACCATTACGAGAATAAAAATAATCTATCTTATATAAAGCCATTGTGTCTATGAGAGTATAATCTGTATTCATTGGCAAAGGATGTATTTTCCTTCTAGGAAGCCCATTAGGACTTCTAATGCCTGTGTAACAACAGCTATATAGAATAAATACTAAAAATAGATATGAGACCTTTCTTACCATGATGTAAATCCATTTCGTGTCCTATGCTGAAAATAACCTTTCCACTCCCAAGATTGCGTTTTAAATCCATTGTTGTAAATAAATCTATCTTATATATCGTGCCTCTTTTACATATTTATCATAGCTACCTCTTCCTTGTGCACTTGGTAAAGTGTGACTTAAAATTGTATCTCCTCTAATAGTTAATTCTTTTCTTGACCAAAAATTCCCTTGTGGGTGTTTATAGAAAATTTTCATTCTACATTGCCGCTTATTAATACAATATTTGCCTTCTGCCTTATCTTTGTGAGATAGATTATAAAGTAATACAACTCTACCTTCCTTATAAAATTTTAATGCAATTATATTTGAGCTTATATTATCAGTCTGTACGTAAATAGTTGTAGTGTCTATTATATGATATGTAGATTCATCACAACAATTTTTACCATAATTGTTATGAGCATCAAAAACAGAACAACTATATATAATTATCACAAATAAGCTATAAATAATTTTTTTTACCATAATGTAAATCCATTTCGTGTTTTGAATTGATAATAATCATCTCATCAGGAAGAGATATATTACCAATCAGGAGAATATATTAACCAATCCTTAGGTATTATTTTTTTCTTATACACAATAGTATCCTTATTAAAAATTCCTTCTCCTATGGTAACTAACAAAGTATCTTCTATATTTATACTTTTTTCTTTTAACAGAAAACGACCTACTTGAGAATTTCTTGCTATAAAATTCATATAAATTTTCCCATTTTTTAGCTCGAATTTTCCCATTAGAGCCCTTCTGGGGTCTATTGTTGTTATGTCAGTAGAATCAACAAAAAAAAAACAACCAACTTTTCCATCTTTATAAAACTTAATAGCTTTTTTATATTTATTTGAGCAATCTTTATAAAGAACTGTAGTATCTATTTTACTATAAACCGAGTTAAATTCTAAAGGTTTAATAATGTTTCTTTTTTTTAATCTAACCATTCCGTATTCATTCCTAAAATAGCATTGTATATTGAACAGAATAAATAACATTAATATTATCTTTCTTACCATGATGTAAAAGGATTATAAGTTCTATACTGATAAAAAGAATCCCATTTCCAAGATTGATTTTCAAAACCTCTGTCTTTTATCAAACCGTGAATAACCACATCTTGAATAGCATGTCTTACTTTTTCGCTATTAGCTCCTACTCGAAAACCACCATATCCCAAAGTTAAAGCCCCTAAACGATGTTTTACCCCCATTTCATTAACATATCCTCTTTTATAATTAGCTCCATAACAGTCTACTGTATTTACAATAGGATTTTCATATTTCCCTCTAGAATTAATGATTTTGACTTCTTTTTCTTGATCTTTCCTGCTTCTTCTACCAGTAAAAAGATTAAATCCAGCAGTAAAATCTCCTATTCCAATATTTAAGGCTGCTGTTCTAAAGCTATCTCCTCTATCACCTAATCCTAAATGTTTAATTCCTACCCCTCCATCATTCTCATACATTAGCTTAAAATCGCCACTTCTAAATCCTATCATCCCT
>NZ_KB291420.1:0-300 GCF_000318295.1 Capnocytophaga sp. oral taxon 326 str. F0382 | reverse complement strand
CAAACCCATAATAATTATTATATGCCATTATTCCCACTCCTGCTGAAAAGCCCCAATTGCCATCGTTATAACCTACTGCAAAATTTGCCCCCATACCCGAAGCGTTGCCAAAAGCTACAGCTAAAGATAGGCTTATATTCCAATCTCCTATAGGAAAATTGACACTTGGTAACATAGAAGATACTGCTCCTGTAGCTATACCATTGGTAATAGATTCAGCCGTCAGCACTGCTGTTGATCCTAAAGCTCCCGTAATAGCACCTCCTACAGCACCTCCTAAAACTGACAGTCCAAAACTTC
>NZ_KB291419.1:0-16464 GCF_000318295.1 Capnocytophaga sp. oral taxon 326 str. F0382 | reverse complement strand
AAAAGATATGTTTTTTATCCCTATATGTTAAAAATATGATTAGGAAATTGTTAGGAAGAATAAATAGGAATTAGGAATTATTGTATAATACTATCCCCTATCCTCTAATCCCTAACACCTAAAAAGTTTAAGGTGGTTATAGTCAAAGGTCTCACCTCTTACCATTCCGAACAGAGCAGTTAAACCTTTTAGCGCAGATGGTACTACACTTGTTGTGGGAGAGTATGTCGCCGCCTTCTTATAAAGAGCAATTCTGATATAGAGTTGCTCTTTTTTATTTCATACCTACTTATCCCTACCCTCGCACACCCCCTCCGATTCCCTCCGAGATGCTCTGAGATTCTCCCATCATTCCCACCAATCGCCCGTGAAAATCATAAAAAAATTTTACGCTTATATTTGTGTAGTATTTTTCTTTTTTGTACTTTTGCGCGGTGTATAGTGCTTTGTAAGCACATTTCTTATAGCAATGTTTTTTTAATTTTTAAATGAAATGAAAGTAAAAAGTTTTTTTAAATACCTTGTATTGATCCTCTTTCTCTTCTCTGGAGCACAGGAGCTATATGCTCAAATACAGGGTAGGTTTAAATATGCAAGAAGGCAATTTGGGAATGCTTGCATTGCCCCTGGTTATAATAATTGGAGTGTGAATTTTTATTGGGATCCTCCTTTACCTAGTGCTAATAATGTGTTTTATATAGAGTTGTCAGATGCTAATGGAAGTTTTGATAATCCTATTATTCTGAAAACAATAACAGGTCAAAATTCTAAATTTGATTTTAAAGCTCCACAAACTAGTTTTTCTTTTCCCGCTAATACTTCTGGTTCAAATTTTAAGATAAGAGTAAGAAGTACCAGCCCTGCTGCAGAAATAATTGCACTCAACAAAGATGCTACCGTTGGGACAGAAAGTTTTAAAGCCATTTGGTTGGGAGTTAATCGAGTAACTGTTGCTCCTCAAAATGTAACACTTTGCCCTGGTCATACTCAAGAATTAAAAGTGATAGCTCTTAATGATGGGCTACCAGTGTCCAATTATCGTTATGTATGGGGTAAAAGGGTAGGTTCCCAACGTATTCCTATCCAAAGAGATGCAGGCCCTACCTTTACAGTCTCTGAACCAGGTGAGTACTATGCAGCTATAGATTATAAAACAGATTGTCCTCATAGTGCTTACTCTCCTTCTATTGAAGTAAGAATGTCTGGAAGCCAATCCGTTACACTCACTTCCTCAGCTTCCGAAATATGCGAAAGCGAATCCTTTACCCTTACAGCTACTCCCGCCAATCCTTCCGCTAAGTTTATTTGGTATCGTGATAATACCAAACTAACTGAAACCCAAGGAGTGAATACCTATACTGTTCCCGTTGGGCAAAACCTCGCTGGTAACTACTACGTACAAGTAGGGAGTGGCGGTAGTTGTGATGTACAATCTAACCGAGTAACGATCAAGCGAAAAGATAATATCACTGCATCTATCAGTACCACGGGAGGCACTGTGCTAATGCCAGGTAAAAACCGTGTTTTTACTGTGAGCACCACCGCCCAAAGTCCTCAGTACAAATGGTTCAAAGATGGTGCAGAAATTACAGGTGAAACAGCAGCTACCTATACTGCTAATACTGCGGGCACCTATAAAGCCCAAGTAGTGCAAACCGCTGGCTGTGCCGCTACTATTACTACTAACGAGATTACTCTTAAAGCCCCCGATAGCTTTAAAGTGGCAATCAAAACCAAAAACGCTTTTCAACCTTGTACTACCAACGCCGTTACTTTGGCAATCGATAAAATTACTGCCGTTGCTGGGGGTACCGAACTCACTGTCGACCCTTCCGATTATACCACTTTCTCCTTCCAGTGGCAAGCCAATCTCTCAGGTACTTATCAAGATTTAGCAGGAAAAACCCAAAGCGAACTGCCTTTGAATAGCGCCTTAGAAAACGGTAAATACAAACTGAAAGTTACTGCTACAGGCTTCTCTATCCCCGATTCTAACGAATTAGACATCCGGCTACAAGATGCCAATGCCCTAAAAATTAACGGTGGCAACAATTCATTGGAATTCTGCGATGGCGTCGCAACCCTCACCATTACTACGGGTGCTTCTACTTCAGCTACCTACACTTGGTTTAAGGACAATGTGAAGGTCGCCGAAGGGGTAGGCAAAACCGAATATGCTGCCGAGGGCTCTGGCGTATACTATGCTACTGTAGGAGCAAGCTCTGGCGGATGCCCAGCTACCTCTAACTCCGTAGTGGTAAAGAAAACTACTATCACAGCCCGTTGGGCAGATGATATCAACACACGTGAAATTTACTATCACGGCAAAACAAATGTCTTGCAAGTCTCTCATAATATGACTTCTCCTACTATCGAATGGAGCAAAAATGGTACAGTACTTTCTGGCGAAACAGGTACTCAACTCACCATCTCATCGGCTCCTACTTCAGTAGATATCTATACCGTAAAACTCACCGATAACGGCAATTGCGGCACTGTAAAAACCCTCGATCCTGTCTATTTCGAAACCATTGCCGATATCACCGAAGTGAAAGTGGGTACACTTGCTATCTCCTCTACCGATTGCGAAACCCGCTCTCAAACTACCCTCGAAGTACAAAAAATAAAAGTAAAACTGAGTAGTAGCGGACAAGAAGTGGAAGTGAAACGCGCCGACTATCGTTATTTCAATTTCCAATGGTCGAAAGATGGTAACGATATCTTAGGCGAAACACGTCACCAATTGATAGTATTGCGCGCTGGTAATTCCGAATCAGCTAAATATGCTGTAAAGGTTACTTACAACACCAGCATCATCAAAACCTCTGCTGAGCGCGCTATCGCCTTTACACCCATCCCCGATTTCGAGATTTCATCAGCCGATGGCGCCAAAGGAACTGTTTATCTTTGTCAAGGTGGTTCGGTTACCCTAACCGTCGCCGCCGATAGTTTCGACCCCAATGCTACCCTCGCCGATAGCTTTTCCTACAAATGGTACAAAGTAACCAGTGCTAATTATACGAACGACACACCGCTGGGCAGTGAAGCCCCTACCGCAAGCGTAGATGCTATAGGAGAGTACTATTTAGAAATTAACAATGGCGGTTGCCCTAAACGCGCTCATATAAAAGTAGAAAACTACCGCTTAGGCCTCTTTGAACTCGGCTTTAAAGGAAGCGATAACAATAGTACAATTTCTAAAATAGGACAAAACAATTCTCCTAAAATAAAAATAAGTGCTCAAGTAGGAGAACATATTGTAGTACTTAAAAAAACAAATACTAACAACGAAATAGAAATCGCTGGAGGTAACTTCGTATGGGTGAAAGATGATGGTACCGAAAAATATGGCACATCACTTGATATCACTTCCGAAGATATGGCAGGTAACTACACTCTAAAAGAAATATCTTGCCCCGCTATAGGCGAAAATGCCATAAGTTTCCAATTGGATATTTATAAAGTAGATAAAGTACCGAACATTGTAACCCCTAATGGCGACCATTTCAACGATACTTGGGAAATCCCAGCTAAATATACTAGCCCTAATGTGAAAGTAACCATCTATACAGTCGAAGGTAAAGAAGAATATTCCGGCACTAATTACAAAAATCAGTGGCCTTCAGCTAATTCTAATGCTTTTAAAGACCTTGGCAAACGTGCTCTTATCTATATCTACACTATAAAAGGTGAATATACCGAAAATGGTCAAACAAAAAGCGTAGATTTGAAAGGTACAATTACCATACTAAAATAAAAACGAACAATGAAAAGTAGATTACATATACTCATTATAGCGTTTGTGCTTGGTGCCTACTACAGTTGGGCTCAAGGCGATGGTAATTATTTGCCCTATGAAATGCCTGGACATACAGCCGTAAAGTACAACACTTATCTAATGAACCCCGCATTTCCTATCTTTAGCAAAAACGAATCCCAAATCACCTTCTTCCATCGCAACCAATGGATGGGCTTTAAGGACGATAAATTCAATACCTTTGGTCTTTCTTATGGCAAAAAATGGGGCGGTGATGCAGGTCGAAAAAAAGATTATTACGACGGAAATAATATGGCTCACGGAATGGTCTTCCAGCGCAATGTGAGCTTCTTCTCCAATGTAGGTATCTTAGGAAACTATGTACACCAAGTTGAAATCTCAAGAGATAACTATTTGCGCTTGGGCTTGAATGTGGTCTTCGCTCGCAGCAGTATTGATAAAAGCAAAGTGCGTTCAAATGTACAAGACCCCTTAGTTGAAAATGCCAAACCTACCAGTATCATCAATCTCCAACCTGGGGTAGATGTGAACTTTGGCTATTGGCACGTCGGGCTTACCGCCGAAAACCTCTTAGACTATTCTTTCTCAGCAGGTGAAATGGCTGTGCCTTTCAACGAAAAATCGCTCACCGCTCACGTGATGTACCGCAAAGAGCTACAAAGCAGAAGCGATTTTTTAGAAGATGGATTTTTCAGCGTAATGACTAAAGGCAAAAAAACAAAAGATAACTTCCAATTTGGCGGTCATCTAATGCTCGATGTAAATATGGGCTGGGCGTATGCTGGTTATGACCAAAAATACGGCGTTTTTGGAGGTATAGGCTTCAATGTAAGCAACCATTTTAGCATTGGCTTTGGTTACGAACAGAGTATAGCCAACTATGTAGCCGAACAAGGTGGTAGTTACGATGTGCTACTCTCTTATCAATTTGGTGGTAAACATCATATCAAAAAACCAAAACAACCACCAGTTGTAAAAACTCCACCAGTAGTAAAACCACCTGAACCTAAGGTGGTAACACCTACCGTTACAGTTACTAAAACACCTACTACGCCACCTCCTCCTAAGCCTAAAACTCTTATGGAAAAATTAGATGAACGTATTAAAGTAGTGGAAGATGATATCCCTATTCCACCAGGATACTATGTAATCCTTAGCGTGTACAATAGCCCAGGGGGTGCTTACAGAATGACTAATGAAATCAGACAAAAGTTAGAAGTAGAGGTAGCTACCTTTATGCACCCTAATAACAATTTAACCTACATCTATGCCGATAAACCTTACGAAACACGAGGTGAAGCAGGCGAACGCCTTATCAACATACTCCGCCGCCCAGAGTTTAAAAACTCCAAAGCGTGGATACTAAAAGTAGGTAACCAATAAAGTATTTTTATAAAGACTGTTCAAAATAGTAACTACAAAATAACTCTTTTTTGAACAGTCTTTTATTTTTTAAAAAGAAAACAAGATGAAAAAATTAATTCTTTGCTTGATAGCACTTTTAGCTTTACAGTCCTGTGCTACTATCGATCACCAACGCACAACACGTTCACACGCCAAAAAAACTGCCCCTAAAGCAACAACCAATATGAAAACAGGCGTTTATAAAACCGATGTCACTGCAACCTATTACCACGACAAATTCAACGGCAAAAAAACAGCCAGCGGTGCCGTATTTAGTAATAGTAAGCTCACTACAGCACACCCCTCTTTGCCTTTTGGCACCCAACTAAAGGTTACCAATCGCGCAAATGGCAAATCTGTAGTCGTGACCGTTACCGATAGAGGCCCCTTTACCAAAGGTCGCGAACTCGACCTCACCAAACGCGCCTTTATGGAAATCACCGATAACAAAAACAAAGGATTGATTCAAGTAGATATAGAAATCCTAAAATAAAAACAATAAGCCAATTGCCAATTTGCTAATTCTCTAATTTGCTAATTTGCTAATTATATACTACCTTTGCCCCCATTATGAAAATACTTTATTTACACGGGCTTGATAGCTTTTTACAAGATGATAGGCGTGCTGTGCTTTCCCCTTATGGTGAAATCTTCGCCCCTACCATCAACTATCGCAACGCCCCTAACCTCTTTGATGAACTGCAAACCCAATACGCCTCTGCCGATGTACTCATCGGGTCAAGTTTGGGCGGACTCGTAGTTTATTACCTCGCTCAAAAATTAGGCAAACCTTGCTTGTTGTTCAACCCTGCGCTTACTCACCGTCACGAATTACCTTTCAACACCCAGCCTAACTCTAATTATACCGCTTATATGCAGGTAGTTATAGGCTTGCAGGATACCGTGATTGCCCCTTGGGAATCGCTTGCCATACTCCGTGACGATATGCGTAGCCTGCCAAATGTTACCATCCATCTGCTCAACACTATGGAACATTCTTACCCCATAGAAATTTTCGAGAATGAAGTAAAACACTTTTTTGTTAATTGTAAATTGTTAATTGTAAATTGTTAATTGATTAAATATGTTCCCACTCAGAAGAAACCGCCGTTTGCGCGTAAGCGATACAATACGTAGTTTAGTAAAAGAAACTATCGTTACCCCCGATGATTTTCTCGTACCCCTCTTTGTAGTCGAAGGTACAGGTGTAAAAGAAGAAATTGCCTCTATGCCAGGTTATTATCGCTATAGCCTCGACCTCTTGGCAAAAGAAGTAAAAGAACTTTGGAGCTTAGGTCTCAAATCAGTTTTACTATTTGTAAAAGTCCCCGATAACCTCAAAGACAACAAAGGCACTGAAGCTGCCAACCCTAACGGTTTGATGCAACGCGCTATCAAAACCGTGAAAGAAGCAACTCCTAATATGCTTGTAATGACCGATGTAGCCCTCGACCCTTATTCTATCTATGGGCACGATGGCATTGTAGAAAATGGCAAGATTGTAAACGATGCTACGGTTGATGCTCTTTGTCGTATGGCTCTCTCACACGCCGAGGCTGGTGCCGATTTCATAGCCCCCAGCGATATGATGGACGGCCGCATTGTCGCATTGCGCGAAACCCTTGAGGATAATAGTTTTGAACACGTAGGAATAATGTCGTACAGCGCCAAATACGCATCAGCTTTTTACGGCCCTTTCCGCGATGCCCTCGACAGTGCTCCTGTAGATCAGCAGGATATCCCTAAAGATAAGAAAACTTATCAAATGGACTATCACAACCGCCTCGAAGCCTTACGCGAAACCCGTATGGATATAGAAGAAGGCGCTGATATTGTAATGGTAAAACCAGGACTTTGCTATTTAGATATCGTGCGCGAGGTGAAGAATATGAGCGAAGTACCCGTAGCGGTATACCAAGTATCAGGTGAATACGCAATGCTCAAAGCTGCTGCTGCCAAGGGGTGGCTCGACCACGATGCCGTGATGATGGAACAAATCGTGAGTATCAAACGCGCTGGTGCCGACCTTATCGCGAGCTATTTTGCCAAAGAAGTCGTAAAACTCTTATAAAAATAAAATTGTCTTCGTGTCAATAGACTTTGTCAAAGTCCTTGGACTTTGACAAAGTCTATTATATTGCAAACGCCCAAACAAAAGATTTTCTATGAAAAAACACTTTTTAATATTCACAACTTTAACACTCCTAACCGCTTGTGGTGGCGGCACTAACAACAATAATAATAGCAACGATACCACCACCCCCAAAACTACTGCGCCTCAGGCAACCACTACAGCCACTCCTGAACCCGATTTCCCCGATTGGCAAAACCAAAAAGGGGTAAAACCCATCACCCTCAACCCTCCTTTAGCCGATACCCCCGATGCGGCAATGGCTGCCAAAGGTGAAGAAACTTTTAACAATCTTTGTGTTGCCTGCCACCGCCCTAAAAAACGCTTAATAGGCCCCGCAATGATTGGCGTAATGGAACGCCGTACCCCTGAGTGGCTGATGAATATGATTCTCTACCCCGATGCAATGGAAAAACAAGACCCTATCGCTAAAAAATTAGTAGAAGAGTACCAAAGCCTAATGCTCAACCAAAATCTCACCCAGCAACAAGCCCGAGAAGTACTTGAGTATTTGAGAACAATAAAGTAAATATTAGTAGCTTGGTAATGAAATCAGTTTGTGATATAAGACCTTTTATCTCTGTCGTTTTAGGAGATAATATTACTTTATTACCTAATGTAGATGAATTATTTGAATTGGAAATGATGTGGTTAGAATATAACCTTTTAACAAAAAAAGAACTTTTAGAGCGTTCAGCTTTTATAAAGTCGATTGATAATCAATATACTAACCATTTTCTTTTGTATTCAGATTATAATGATAAGGTAAATAAAAACCGCTCAACAGCTGTACAAGCATATTTTGAAGAAGGTCAATTTTCAACAGGTTATGCTACTCACGGATTGTTTCCTTATAGAGGAAAATTCCATCCTCAGTTAATAAAAGGATTGCTCAATATTTTAGAAGTAAAGAGAGGTGATTTACTTTTAGACCCAATGGCTGGAAGTGGGACAGCTAATATAGAAGCTGCACTTTTAGGTATCAATTCTAAAGCCTGTGATATTAGCCCTTTTTGTCAGTTTATGATAAAGGTAAAATATGAATCTCTGACCATTGATTTATCATTACTTGAACATATTACACTTGATAATCAAAAGCTTTTTGACTTTTTTAAACAAGGAAATGTTTTGAGACGGATAGCTAAAGTAAAAGATTTAGAGAAGCAAAAAATTTACAATCTTGCTTTTTTAGCTTGGCTTGATGCCTTAGGATATTCAAAACGCGTAATTAGAAGTAATCACGAACAACTTTTTGCTAAAGTACTACCACGCTACACTGAAACTGTAAAAACACTTCTTAGAAATCCTCATTTTAGTACTGAATTACTTGGTGAGTTACAGATTCTATCAGATTCAGAAGCTTTGAAAATAAATATCCCTGATGAAAGTGTAGATTGTGTGATAACTTCACCTCCTTATTCATTCGCAATAGATTATATTGAAAATGATAAAGATCAATTGGAGTTTTTAGGATACAATACAAAGGAACTAAAAACAAGATTAATAGGTTTAAAAGGTAAAAATAAAACAGAACGCTTAAATAATTATTTCATAGATATGGATAGAGTTTGCGCTGAAATATCAAGAGTCTTAAAAAAAGATAAATATTTTGTAATGATAATAGGCTCAAACACTAATCAAACAGGAGGAATACGTTTAGAACAGACTATTATTGAATCAGCTAAAAAATATAAACTCTCTTTGATAAAAAACATTCTAAAGCCTATCAAAGGAATGAGAAATACAATGAAAGAGGAGTATATACTAATATTTAAAAAGAAATAATATGAGGAGTGTAGATGATAAATTTCTAACAGTTATTGATAAAAATACTTTCTATTTTTTTAATACAAAGTTCGAAGAGGGTTATGAAGGGTATATCAATTCAGTAAAAGAAACCCTTTTGATTGTTAAAAATAAAGTAGAAACAGAAGGTCTTAAGAAAGAAATTTTTGAATGGCTTTTAGCCGAAAAAGAAAATGGATTGAAAGCTTTGTTAGCTCTCACAGGATTTTCAAACGAATATCTTAAACGCCTTACCACCATTATTCGTATTGTAGATGATGCTGAACTCAATAAAATTGTATTCAAAGATAAATGGTATAATGAAAAAAATCCTAATAACATACAAGAATGGTCAGATAACACTATTCAAAAAAGAATACAAAACGATGAGTTTTTTCGCAAAGGTTTGGTGAATATTTTCTTTGAAGGAGCTTCAATACCTTTTCTCACAAATACAATCCCTCTTTTTGAACTGAAAAAACTCAGTATATCAAAACTGAAATTTGAAATTCCTGAGCTTATAGATTCTTTAGTGCGTTATAAAGAAAAAGGAAGCTATTCAGGTATGAAAGGTAATAATCCCGAAACTGTAATAGCTGAATTATTAGATAGATTAGGACTTACATACCAAACAGGCGATCTAACTGAATTGATTAGTAATGCTCCTAATAACAAACGTACAATGGATTTTATTATTCCTAACAAACAACATCCTTTAGTAATTGTAGAAAGTTCTTTTTTAGCTACTACTTCATCAGGCCAAGGGGACAAATCAAAAACTGAAATATCTATTGATGTCCTTATAAAATCACATTATCCTAATGCAAAATTTGTAGGTTTTGTTGATGGCATAGGTTGGTATGTGCGTAAAGGTGATTTGAAAAGAATGGTAACGGCTTATGAAGATGTGTTTACTTTTCATACTGATGAATTAAGACGCTTTGAAAAACTTTTAATTGAGACTTTTAAAAATGATAAATAATTACTTAAATAGAATACTCCAAGGAGATTGTTTAGAGTTATTTAAAAATATCCCTGATAATTCAGTGGATATGACTTTTGCCGACCCCCCTTTTAATTTACAGAAAAAATATACAAGCTATAAAGATAATCTTGCTTTTCAAGAATATTTAGATTGGTGTGAACAATGGATTGCTGAAATGGTTCGTGTTACCAAACCTACAGGATCTATATTTTTGCATAACATCCCTAAATGGCTTACTTTTTATGCTACTTACTTGAATAAATTTGCTCATTTTAAACATTGGATAGCTTGGGATGCTCCTACTGCCCCTATGGGGAAATCATTACAACCTGCTCATTATGGTATACTTTTTTATACTAAAGAAGCTAAAGGTGCTAAAATATATGAATTACGTTATCCTCATAAACGAGACCGTAAACAAGGTTTTTTATGGAAAGATTATGGGGGAAAAAAGGATGGATTACATCCTTTTGGTCCTTTAGTGTCCGATGTTTGGACTGATATACATCGGGTAAAGCACAATTCTAAAAGAGACCCACATCCTTGTCAATTACCTTTGCATCTACTAGATAGACTTATTTTGTTAACTACAGATGAAAATGATATTGTTTTAGACCCCTTCTCAGGTACAGGTACTACTGCTATCGCAGCTAAACGACTAGGAAGGCAATATATAGGATTTGAGTTAGATGAAAACTATGCTGAAATATCTCAAAAAAAAATAGCTTTTACAAAATCTGATTTTAAAATAGGAGATAGTTGGGTAAGTTTTTATCTAAACGATGTGGTAACTATCAGAAATAGAGATTGGGTTAGTTTAGAACCTTATTTTAATATTCCTGAACCTGCTCGAAGTGTTGACTTCCAAAAAACAACATTAAAACGCAATATTGTTATACCTCAAGAAAAAGTATATCCTCTTGAAAAAATAGTAGAAACTAAAACTTTTTTCAAGGAAATAGGACACTCTAAAGAGTTGGAGGCTAAACTAAATGCTGTCTCAAACTAATTTATAAATTTGCAAATTCGCTAATTAATCCGTACCTTTGTAGCTTGAAAATATTATTTATATATACAATATATGAAAACCATAGACAATTTTAACTTTGCAGGCAAGAAAGCCTTGATTCGTGTGGACTTCAATGTACCATTAGACGAAAATTTTAAAGTAACCGATAACACTCGTATTGAGGCAGCTAAACCTACTATCGAGAAAATCCTTAAGGACGGTGGTACCGCTGTTTTGATGAGTCACTTAGGTCGCCCAAAAGGTGAACGCAACGATAAGTATTCTCTCCGCCATATCGTTAGTGAAGTAGAAAAAGTATTAGGCAAAAAAGTAATCTTTGTAAACGATTGCGTAGGCGAAGTAGCCGAAAAAGCTGTAGCTGCAGCTCCTGCGGGTAGTGTAGTGCTCCTTGAAAACTTGCGATTCCACAACGAAGAAGAAAAAGGCGACGAAAACTTCTCTAAACAATTGGCTAAACTCGGCGATATCTACGTGAACGACGCTTTTGGTACCGCTCACCGCGCCCACGCTTCTACTACTATTGTAGCTAAATTCTTCCCTAACAACAAATGCTTTGGTTACCTCCTCGCTAAAGAAATTGAAAGTATCGACAAAGTGATGAGATCAGGTGAAAAACCTGTAACAGCTATCCTCGGCGGTTCTAAAGTTTCCTCTAAAATCACTATCATCGAAAATATTTTAGGAAAAGTAAACCACCTTATCATCGGTGGAGGTATGGCATATACTTTTATCAAAGCACAAGGCGGTAAAGTAGGAAACTCTATTTGTGAAGACGATAAACTCGACCTCGCTCTTGATATCCTTGCTAAAGCTAAAGCTAAAGGCGTAGAAGTTCACTTGCCTATCGATGTGGTAGCTGCCGACGCTTTCGACAACAACGCTAAAACCCAAATAGTACCCGTAAATGCTGTTCCCGATGGTTGGGAAGGTCTCGATGCAGGCCCTAAAACACTCGAAAATATCAAATCGGTATTGCTCGCTTCTAAAACTATCTTGTGGAATGGCCCTATAGGGGTGTTTGAAATGCCTAACTTCGCCAAAGGTACTATCGCTGTAGGTGATTATGTTGCCGAAGCTACTAAAAAAGGTGCTTTCTCACTCGTAGGAGGTGGCGACTCGGTAGCTGCTGTTAAACAATTTGGCTTTGAAAACAAAGTGAGCTATGTTTCTACCGGTGGTGGCGCTATGCTCGAAAGCCTCGAAGGATTGGTACTCCCTGGTATCGCTGCTATCAATGAATAGACGATAAACAATTAGGTGAAAAATGACCTTATTTGTTGAACATATCAATTTGCAACAATTCTCCACACCCACAAGTGTGGAGAATTATTGTATATTTATGTTTGAAGGTACAGGTTCTTTTACAGTAGATGCTACTCCGTATACTTATAAGGGTTACACCTTGCTTTTTCTCTCTCCTTTTCAGCACTTTCAGTGGCAAGAAGCAAGCATTACAACCGCCGAACTCTTGCAATTTCACGGCGATTTCTATTGTATAGAATACCACAAAAAAGAAGTCGCTTGCAATGGTTTCCTCTTTAATGCACTGTTTTTACAACCTCACATTGCTGTGGGAGAAGCTACTTTCGTAGAAGTAAAAAATCTATTTAGAAATATAACTGCTGAACTTACCGAAAATAATCCTTTTTCAGAAGCGGTATTGCGCTCTTATCTTCAGCTTATTTTAGCGCTTTCCAGCAAGGAAAAAAGCCTATTACTCACTGATACTCCTCCACAAACCGACCATACTTTAGCAACCGACTTCCAAGAACTTTTAGAAAAACACTTCCTTAGTGAGCGCAACCTCTCTTTCTATGCCGAGGCGCTTTCCCTCACCCCCGATGCTTTTAGCAAAAAACTCAAAAAACTCATCGGGAAAACACCTTCTAAACTCCTCCAAGACCGATTGGTGTTAGAAGCTAAAAAACAACTGCACCTCACGCATAAGTCTATCAAAGAAATAGCCTTTGATTTGAATTTTGAAGATGAGTTCTATTTCAGTAGATTCTTCAAAAAAAACGTGGGACTTTCGCCTAAACACTTCCGCGAAAGCGTAGGTATTTCAATAGTTGCCAACGAAACACACTAAAATGTCTATGCAATCACCTTTTTTATCCATTTGTATTTGCTAAAAAAGACGTAATTTTGCACCCTGAAATTTAATACAAATTACTATGCAAAAGTTATTATCATTTTTAGCAGGAAGCGAACGTTGTTTCGTGAATTTTATCAGGGTTGCTATCTTCATCGTAATGGCGTGGATAGGAGGCTTGAAAGTATGTCAGTATGAAGCCGATGGCATTGTACCTTTCGTGACTAACAGTCCGTTTATGAGTTTTTTCTATGCTAATTCAGGTAAAACCGCAATCGATGAGAACGGTGTTACAGGTGAAGCTAACAAAGGCAAAGAAGTAGCACAATACAAATTGCACAAAAACCCCGAAGGTAAGATGGTGAAAGCCAATATCGAATGGCATAAAGAGAACAATACTTATACTTTCTCTTATGGTTTAGGGGCTTTCATTTGCTTGATAGGTTTACTTACTCTTTTAGGTATTTGGTCACCTAAAATAGGGGTGATAGGAGGTTTACTCACTTTTGGTATGAGCATTGTTACACTTTCTTTCCTCATCACTACCCCCGAGGTGTATGTACCTAATTTAGGTGGTGATATGCCTACTCCAGCTTATGGTTTCCCTTACTTATCGGGAGCTGGACGCTTAGTATTGAAAGATATTATAATGTCGGCAGGCGGTTTGATCGCCGCTTCCGAAGCTGCAAGACGAATTTTAGCAGCTAAGAAATAAGAAATAAAAAGTAAGAAAAAGAGGCAACTGTAAATCTTCTCAGTTGCCTCTTTTTTTGGTATTGCTATACTTTGTTAAAACTTATACGGCATTATTCTGTATATTTTTTGATAAGACGAATCATCAGGTTGCTGAGTTTTTCGACTTGGTATTCGCCTACGCTGGGCTCTAAATGGCTATTACCGATACCGCTATCGTCGGTAATAAATACATAGGTGCCATTGGTATACATTGCCATAAAGCGCATTAAGAACTCGGTGGGTTTATCGATACCGCTAGCCACGATGGGGATGAGCTTGATACCTTTCTCGGCAGCGGTTTTTACAGAGGCTTGTACGCTTTTGATTACTTTATCTTCGTGATGAGGAGGGGCATCGAGTACTAAAAAAGCGATGCGGGTGCGTGCTGAGGCATTCCATTGTAGTTTGTTGAGCTCATTGAGGGCGGTATGTACGGCTTCGGGGAAGTCGCCGCCACCATCAGCTTTTTGTCCGTTGATAAATTGAATGGTTTTATTGATATCCTTAGTAAAATCGGAGTGTTTGACTACATAGTCGTCACCTTCGTCGCGGTAAAATACGGTGCCAGTACTGATTTTTAGGTTTTTATTACCTTCTTCAACCTTACTAATTACGTTCTTCAAGTCCATTTTGAGGAACTCCAGCTCGTCGCCCATTGAGCCCGTAGCATCCACCATAAAGGCGATTTGCACTTCGTTTGAAGTTTTTTCTGTGTTGTTTTTAAGGGCAATACGGTTGAGGGTCGTTTCGCTAATTGGATTTTCAGTGCTTATCCATTCGTTATTGACTTTTAGGCGCAAATGCTCGGTGTTAAGATTTTTTTCTTTTTGGAAAGCACTCGCCCATAGTTCAGCCTTTCCAGTGTTATCGGTTTTGGCTGTCCATAGCAGGGTATTGTTGCGAAGAGGGCAACACTGGCGTTTACAACAGGTTTACTATTAGCGGTTAGAAGCACAGCAATGCGGTGATTAGTGTACATTTGCCAGTATTCGGGGAAGCTATTGAAGTCTTTTTTATCAAGTGTTTTTTGGTAGAAATCCCAGCTGTTGAGATCGTTCCACTCGCCGGCGGTTACCAAACCAGACTGCGGTTGAGGGTCGCTTTCGGGGTGACGTTTACGGTGTTTCGGTTCAGCGCGTTTCGCTGTTATCATACTTTCGTCACTTCTGCTAACATCGCCTGTTGTTTTAGAGACTTTTCTCTTAGCGCTCTTTTCGCCGTAGCCAACTACAGCAATCTCGGCTAATTCGCCACTACTTTCTTCTCGGTAATCGCCGGTAGAGCTTTCATCTCGGTATTCGGTGATACCTCCATAATCGCCAGTGCTACTTCCGCGATCAGCGGATTTGTAAGCTTTTCGGTCGCCACAAGCGCATACGAGTAGGACAAGGCACAATAACAAAAAATAAGATAGGTTTTTCATTTTGGAATATAGTTTTTGTGTTTTCTAAAAGAAAACATACGAAAATAATGCCAAATGTTTAATAATTAAGAGAGTGTCCGAAAAGTTTTGTTTTTTTATTGATTACACACTTCGAACTAAATACAAAAGAATTTTACCATTTATCTTCTTAAAAATATACTTAATAGTATACCCTCCTATAACATCACTTTCTAAAAAACTAATATCTATTTGGAAAGAATTTTCTGATAAAAAGGAAAAATCAATATTTGTAGTTTTTTCCTTATTCCACCAACTAAAAATCCTATTTTCAATAATATTCTTTGTATCTAACTTTTGAAAAAAAGAGATATAGCTCTCAGTGAATAATTTATGGAATATTTTTATAAAATCTTCTTTTCCAATAGGTTTGTCTTTTGTCGTAAAACCTTCTTCATAAACTTTATCGCCATATATCATCTCATAAAGAGGACCTTCATCTTCAAGTGGATAATTTATCATATTGTTGGCAATTTCATCTATTTGTTTCTCAAGTAGCGCTTTTTTCAAATTATCTAAAAAAAGAACTAACTCTTCATCTTCTATCTTCTGTTCATTATTTTCATTTATTGTCTGACGACTACTTTCTAATGCTATTGCTTTTACATTATTTGTATAGTTACTATTTGTATTACAACTGAGTGTCATAATACAAATAAGTATAAAAAATATCTTATTTGTTTTAGTAAGCTGTAGCCCTCTCATTTTTCTTCTTTTTTTATTAATAGTATCTATAACAGCTGATTATTGTTTTATTCTTTGCTGAGTCTATTTTATGATATTATTTATAAATGCATAAAAAACTAAATTCTTATGGTGAGAAAATCAAACTATCTTTTTGTTTATCATATAGATATGTAAAACTATTAAAAGTAACAGCACTGCTTCTGCTATCTATTTGCTTGGTAAATGCTACATAAAAAACTATTCTTTTTAGATTTTCATTCTTGTTTAGAATACTATCTTTTATATATAGACTTTCTTGTTTGAAATCGCTAAGATGCCTTTCTTTTTCATTTTCAAAGTCTATTCGAATCCTATAGGAAAAGGGATGTTTTAAAAAATCTGTTTTTATAAAAGTAT
>NZ_KB291418.1:68987-69399 GCF_000318295.1 Capnocytophaga sp. oral taxon 326 str. F0382 | reverse complement strand
TATTGGACGGGTGATGTACATACTACCTACAAAAGTTCATTTGTTACCCTACCCATATCACTGAACTATCGCCTTGACAATCGTTGGAAACTGCGCTTAGGTACATTTGTTTCTTACCGTATGGACGGCAATTTCTCAGGCTATGTAACCGAAGGTTATTTACGAGAAGGTAGTCCTATCGGTGAGAAAGTAAGTTTCACTAATGGGCAGATAGCCTCTTATGATTTCAGCAATCATCTCCGCCATTGGCATTGGGGCACACTGATAGGAGGCTCTTGGCAAGCGTTCAAGCATTTCAATATCAATGCTGAACTCACCTGTGGAATAAATAATATCTTTAAAAAGGACTTTAAAACAATTACTTTTGATATGTATCCCATCTATATGAATATAGGTTTTGGGTATCACTTTT
>NZ_KB291418.1:10854-68967 GCF_000318295.1 Capnocytophaga sp. oral taxon 326 str. F0382 | reverse complement strand
CTATATGAATATAGGTTTTGGGTATCACTTTTAAGCACTTTATAATATCTTAATCCTTAAAAGAAATATATGACAAAGTTATTTGTAAAAAATATGGTCTGCCATCGTTGTATAATAGTACTCGATGAACAGTTAAAAGCATTAGGCTTAACACCACAAAGCATCAATTTGGGTGAAATTACTTTTACACAGGAACTTTCGTCTGATGAGATACAAGCTATCAAACAAGCTCTCTTACCCTTAGGATTTGAGGTGATGAACGATAAGAAAAGTGTTGTTATTGAAAAAATAAAATCTATCATTATCAATTTGATACATAACCAAGACAACAAACTATCGTTTAACCTTTCTGAAATACTCAGCAGTGAATTAGGTCGAGATTACGGGGCTTTATCGCGTTTGTTTTCTGAGGTAGAAGGCAGAACTATTGAAAAATTCTTTATTGCTCAAAAGATTGAGAGAGTAAAGGAACTCTTAGTATATGACGAACTGACGCTTAGTGAAATAGCTTATCAACTCAACTATTCAAGCGTAGCGCACTTAAGCAATCAGTTTAAAAAAGTTACAGGACTCACCCCTAGCTTTTTCAAGCAGATAAAAGATAACAAACGTAAGTCTTTAGATGAGGTTTAAAATCTTACAAATTAAATACAAAATTGTGTAATATCCAAGTAGATGTTTTGCTGTATCTTTGCAGCGTAAAACAAATAACTTTTTAACATTTACAATTTATGGAATACAATATAGAAGGTATGGAGTGCACAGGTTGTGCCAATACCGTACAAAAAAAGCTCTCTGAAGTAGCAGGCGTAACAGCTGTTACCGTAGATTTCGCTACTAAAAAAGCTACTGTCGAAACCGATAGAGAAATCCCTTTTGAAGCTCTTGAAAAAGCCTTAGAGGGTACTCATTATAGCATTCATCAGGCTTCAAGCTCTAAAGGTTCTGGTATTTTCTATTGTCCTATGCACTGCGAGGGCGATAAAACCTACGATCACCCCGGTGATTGTCCCGTATGTGGTATGGATTTAGTAGAGCAAGTAGGAGGAGCTCAACAACAACATCATCACCACGAAGAGTCTCCCAAAAAAGTTAAAGGCAATGGAGTTTTCTATTGTCCTATGCACTGCGAGGGCGATAAAACCTACGACCACCCTGGTGATTGTCCTGTATGTGGTATGCACTTGGTAGAACAAGTAGGAGGAGCTCAGCAACAACATCATCACCACGAAGAATCCCCAAAAAAAACTAAAGGCTCTGGTGTTTTCTATTGTCCTATGCACTGCGAGGGCGATAAAACCTACGATCACCCCGGTGATTGTCCCGTATGTGGTATGGATTTAGTAGAGCAAGTAAGTACAGAGGCTCCTGAAGGTGAAAGTGCGGAAGAGCAAAAACGAAAAAAGTTACGTCGTCATTTTTGGGGTGCTGTAGCCTTTACGCTCCCTATCTTTATCATCGCAATGAGCGGAATGTGGCACAACAATCCGCTGTATGAGCTAATGCCCATAAGTACTTGGAATTGGGTGCAGTTTGCGCTTTCTTTACCCGTCGTATTCTATTTCTGTTGGGTATTCTTTGAGAGAGCTTGGCGCAGTATCCGTACCTTGCGCTTCAATATGTTTACCCTCATCGGGATAGGTGCTGGCGTAGCGTGGCTTTTCAGTGTTGTAGGTCTCTTAGCCCCCGATATCTTCCCCGAGCAATTCAAAGAACACGGCTCAGTGCATTTGTATTTTGAAGCAGCTACTGTGATTCTTACTTTGGTACTTTTAGGGCAAGTGCTTGAAGCTGATGCCCATAGTCGTACGCAAGGGGCTATCAAAAAACTGTTGAATTTAGCCCCTAATGAGGCTACTAAAATTGTTCACGGCGAGGAAATAAGAGTCTCTATAGAAGAAGTAACCTTAGGCGATTTGCTTCGTGTAAAACCTGGTGAGAAAATCCCCGTTGATGGTGTAATTACCGAAGGCAATACAAGCATAGATGAGAGTATGATTACAGGAGAGCCTATTCCTGCTGAAAAAGAAGTAGGCAGTAAAGTGTCGGCGGGCACGCTCAACGGCGCTCAATCGTTTGTGATGAAAGCCGAAAAAGTAGGTAGTGACACCCTGCTTTCTCAAATAGTGCAATTGGTACAACAAGCCAGCAGTAGTCGCGCGCCTATTCAAAACTTAGCCGATAAGATAGCCTCCTATTTCGTGCCTATTGTTATCACCATTTCGGTAATTACCTTTATAGTATGGTCTGTATTGGGTAGTGAAAACGCTTACATATATGCCTTGCTCAATGCGGTTGCTGTGCTCATTATTGCCTGCCCTTGTGCGCTGGGGTTAGCAACTCCTATGTCGGTAATGGTAGGCGTAGGTAGAGGAGCGCAACATGGTATTTTGATACGCAATGCCGAAGCTTTAGAAGTGATGAACAAAGTAAACACTTTAGTCATCGACAAAACAGGCACACTTACTGAGGGGAAACCCAGTGTGAGCGAAGTATTTACCTTTGGCAACAGAAGTGAAAAGGACTTGTTACAAGTGCTCTATAGTCTCAATCAGCATAGTGAACACCCTTTAGCAAAAGCTACCAATGCATACACTCAAGCACAAGGTGCTACTCCCCTACCCTTTACTAACTTTGAAGCCTTGGCGGGCAGAGGGGTAAAAGCCTCTTACGAAGGAAAAAATTATTTCTTTGGCAATGAACGATTGATGGAAGAAATCGGTGCTCCTTTATCCGAAGAAATACAAACTGTGGTAAAAACAGCGCAAGCAGCAGGAAAAACCGTTTCACTTCTCGCCATAGAAAAAGAAATCATTGGTGTAGTTACCATTACCGATAAAATAAAAACTTCTACCGTTAAAGCCTTACAAGAGTTGCAAGGTTTAGGAGTAGAAATCGTAATGCTCACAGGCGACAACCCTATTACTGCCGCTGCGATAGCCAACGAAATAGGCATCAGCAACTACAAAGCTGGTATGCTCCCTCAAAACAAACAAGCTGAAGTAGCGCGTTTGCAAGCTGAAGGAAAAATCGTAGCAATGGCAGGCGATGGTATCAATGATGCGCCTGCTTTGGCACAAGCTAACGTAGGCATCGCAATGGGCACCGGAACTGATATCGCTATAGAAAGTGCTGAAATCACCTTAGTAAAAGGCGATTTAAATGGTATTGTAAAAGCCAAAAAACTCAGCAAAGCGGTAATGAAAAACATACGCGAGAATCTATTTTTTGCTTTGGTATACAACGCTGTAGGTATCCCCGTTGCTGCAGGAGTGCTATACCCTATCTTTGGCATTTTGCTCTCCCCTATGCTCGGAGCTTTAGCTATGAGCTTTAGCTCGGTAAGTGTCATTAGTAATGCTTTAAGATTGAGAAGAACCAAACTCTGACACCTGACACCTGCCCCCTAACACCTAATAATACAATGGAAATAACAAAAGAAAACAGAAAGTGGTTAGACAATTTACACCTCAACCACCCCGTCGTAATTGCGGGACCTTGTAGTGCCGAAACTGAAGAGCAAGTGCTAAAAATAGCACACAGCCTCAAAAATACCGATGTATCTTTCTTCCGTGCCGGAATTTGGAAACCTCGTACCCGCCCTGGTATGTTTGAAGGCGTAGGTGCCTTAGGACTCCAATGGCTACAACGTGTAAAAGATGAAACAGGTTTAAAAACCGCCACCGAAGTAGCTAATAAAGACCACGTGAAGATCGCCTTAGAACACGATATTGATATGTTGTGGATAGGCGCGCGCTCTACCGTGAGCCCTTTTATCATTCAAGAGATAGCCGATGAATTAGAAGGTACTGATAAGATTATCTTGGTAAAAAACCCCGTAAACCCCGACCTCGCTTTGTGGATAGGAGCTTTAGAACGCCTGCAACGTGCGGGCATTAAGAATTTAGGGGTGATACACCGCGGTTTCTCTACTTACGAAAAAACCAAATATCGCAATATTCCTGAATGGCAATTGGTGATTGAACTGCAAAACAAATACCCTAATTTGCCAATTATCTGCGACCCTTCACATATCACCGGCAAACGCGATTTGATTTTCGATGTATCGCAAACGGCTCTCGACCTCAATTTCGATGGCTTAATGATTGAAACACACTGCAATCCTGATACCGCGTGGAGCGATGCCGCCCAGCAAGTCACCCCCGAACGCCTTGTTAAAATAATGAATGATTTACGTATTCGGAAAACATCTACCTCTGAAGAAGATTATGTGAGTCAGCTGGGAAATTTGCGTTCACGTATCGATATTATTGATGAACAATTATTGGATTTACTCAAAAAACGAATGGATATCGCCGATGAGATTGGCACTTTAAAAAAAGCCAACAACGTAGCCATTTTGCAAAATACCCGTTGGCACGAAATCCTCGGCAAAATGATTTTAGAAGGCGAACAACGCAACCTCAGTGAAGAGTTTGTTATTCAGGTATTCAAAGCTATTCACCAAGAGTCTATCAATAGGCAAGCTAGAATCGTGAGGTAATTTGCTAATTTGCTAACAACTAAAAATAAAAATAATGAATTATCAAAATGTAACTGATTTGCCTAATAACAATACTGTATTTTTGGTATGGGCATTTAAGAAGAATATAACAAAAAAACTGCTAAACAGCACTTTTGAAAAAGTATGTGGGTTGGTAGGCAACCTCAACAACTCAGTAGCCGACCGCTTTCCCGAAGGTCGTGCCAGTGTAACCATAGGCATTAGCCACAGCGCGTGGCTTGCTTTGGGGCTACCCAAACCGCTCCCAAAAGAACTCAAAGATTTTCAGCCTATCAAAGGAAGTAAACACACGGCTGTAGCCACTAAAGGCGACTTGCATTTTCATATCCGCGCGCACAACCAAAGTTTGGCTTACGATATGGCAGCTGCCATTAGTGAGGTAATGCAACCCATTGCCGACTGTATTGTAAACGTACAAGGGTTTAGATATTGGGATGGGCGTGCTATCATTGGCTTTGTAGATGGCACCGAAAACCCTCGTGGTGCAGAACGCGAACAGTTTGCCGTAGTAGGTGATGAAGACCCTGATTACCAAGGAGGAAGTTACCTATTCGTACAAAAATACGTACACGATATGAACGCTTGGCGTGCGCTCCCCGTTAGCGAACAAGAAAAAGTAATAGGGCGTAGCAAAGAAATGGACATAGAAATGGATGACGATACCAAACCGTCAAATTCCCATTCAGCACTTGCTAATGTAGGCGATGACCTAAAAGTAGTGAGAGACAATATGCCTTTCCACGACCCTATAAGTCACCAAATGGGTACTTACTTCATCTGCTATGCCAATACGTTTAGTACAGTAGAAAAGATGCTTACCAATATGTTTATAGGCAATCCCGCTGGTAATTACGACCGTCTATTAGATTTCAGCACAGCCGAAACAGGAACACTTTTCTTTGTACCATCTTTGGATATGTTAGATGAATTTGCAGGATAAAGGGAACTATTCTACTAATTATCTTTAACTATATACCTAAAAAACTATGAATATACTAGTACAACCTTTAAACACAGAAGAGCTACTTTTAGTGGAAGAATGGCTCAAGGAACAACAAATTTCTTTTAAAAGGAGTGAAACACATTTCACTGAAGCTCAATTATCTTCCATAGAAAGAGGTATTGAACAAGCTAATAACAGATTGTTAAAACCTTATACTGAAGTTAGAAAAAAAGCGCGTGAAATAGTATGTGGAAATTAGAATGGACACCAGAAGCAGAAATGCAGTATTATGATATTTTGTCTTATTGGACAAACCATAATAAATCAAACTCTTATTCTATGAAAATTATGAATGAAGTGGAGAAAAGTGAGGATTTGCTTATATATAATCCCTTTATTGGACAAGAGCATTATTTGAGCACTCCATATTTCAAGATAAGAAGTCTATTAGTTCTTAAAAACTTCTCTATTATTTACCGCATAACTGAAAAAATCGAAATACTTTCTTTTTGGGATAATAGAAATGACCCTACAAAATTAGAAAGATTAACACTATGAAACTCCTTTTTACAACCTTACTATTAGTTTATTTTATGACCACTACAGCGCAAGAAGTAGTGCCTGAAACTCCTTTGGATACGATTGTGCTCAGTGAGGTAATTGTAAAAGCACAGCGCAAAACACAATATACCGATAAGGCGAGTTTTACCTTTGAAAAGAAAGCTGTGGAACAAGCACGCTATGCCAAAGACCTCTTGCGCAGTTTGCCCAACCTGCACCTCAATCCTGTAACCAACCAGATTGCTACCCTTAAAAGGGGTACGCTCTTGGTATTAGTGAACGGTGTAGAGGCAACTGACTTGCAAATACGCGGTATTGCTCCTCAAAACGTAGCACGCATAGACTATTACGATATTCCGCCTGCGCGCTGGAGCAATAGGGCTGACACAGTGGTGGACATCATCACACGTTCGGCTGAAGAGGGGTATTCGGTAGGGGTAGATGGGCTTTCGGCACTTACTACGGGTTTTGTAGATGCTTCGGCTTATGGTAACTACACCAAAGGCAAGCATACGTTGGGAGTGGAATACAAATTGGAGTTTCGCAATTACAACGATAGATACTATGAAAAACACTCCGATTATGAACTATCGGGTGTCCGTTATGCAAACGACCAACTGTCAAAATCAGGGTTTAGCTATAATGCACACAACGCCTCAGTGCGTTATAGCGCAGTAGTACCACAAAACTACAATTTTCAAGTTAAAGCAGGAATGGAGCTTTTGAATCGCTCTGCACATAGCAATGGCATAAACCTATTTACACAAGGTACAACAGTTAGCCATCACACATTATCAGGTAAAAGTCACGACCACTGGTTGCGCCCCAAAGTAGACCTATACTTCTCTAAAAAATTAGGCAAACGTGATGAATTGAGCGTAAACGCCGTGGGGAGTTATTACAACACTACCAGAGAGAACCTCTCAAAAGAATGGGAGACCACAACTGCACAAAATGTATACAACGATGATATGGATTTGAAAGTAAAACAACGCGGTTGGGTAGGTGAAGTAGCACATACTCATCAGTTTACTATAGGCAAACTCAATTCAGGCTACCGCATTAGCAGTACTTTTATCGACAACGACTTACGTAACTTAGCAGGTACTTCGGCTTACGATGTTACCTATACCAATCAGTATTTGTACACCGAGTTTGTAGGCAAAAAGGCTAATTTTATGTACAGAGCCAGTGCTGGGCTTACCCACACCCACAACCGTAGTGCCGAAAATACTTTTACCGAATGGGTATTTACCCCAAAAGTAGTGTTGGGTTATGAACTCGCTAATAACCAGAGTTTGCGCCTCACAAGTTACTATGTACCCCGCAGTCCGCGTAGTGCAGAACTCAGTAGCAATATAACACAACAAGCGCCGAACATTTTGGAGACAGGAAATCCTTACCTAAAATCACAACATATATTTTGGACTGGACTCTCTTATACTTTCAACAATGAGTACACCGATTTTAACCTTCAACCCTTCTACAAAAACACCCAACGAGTAATTACTGATATTTATATCAAAGACCCCATACGCAACGGACTACTCAGCACTTATGAAAATAGTAAATATCACGAGGAATTTGGTTTTTCATTAGATGGCACTTTTAAACCATTAAGAAATGATTTATTTGTATTTTCAGCTAATATAGCCCCTACACGTGAAACTTTGGTTACTGATGCTGGACTACGTGCCCGCAATGATTATATCGACAACAACCTATCACTTACTTTCACCTATAAAGATTTGAGGATTGATTACAGTTTCAACTTTCCTATTTATTACATAGATGGGAATACGATGAGCACTTATGAAAATAACAATGATATTTTTGTAGAATACCAGTTAGGTAATTGGACACTTAAAGGTGGCGTGTTTTGGTTAGGAATGCCTTCGGAATACAAGATGAAGAGCAGTTACGAAGGTTTGGTAAACCAACATAGCTATACCCACATAGAGAACAACCGGAATATGTTAGTCTTCGGTGTTAGCTACGATTTCTCTAAAGGAAAAAACAACTCTATAGACAAAAAACTCAATAATGATACTGCTCCTGCAGCACAGTTTTAACAATTAACAAATGACTGAACCAGCAAATTATACTATATACAACGCCTCGGCAGGCTCTGGAAAAACCTATAGCCTCGTAAAGGCTTACTTGCAAATTATCCTCAGCAGCAAATACCCCGATTTGTTTAGGCAATTGCTCGCTATTACTTTCACCAATAAGGCGGTCTTTGAAATGAAGAACCGCATCATTGAACTTTTAGGCGTATTCAGTGAGGACAAAATGCTCACCAATCCTCACCCTATGTTTAGCGAGTTAGCAAAGGATTTGAAGCTCCCCGATGAGGAACTGAGAATGCGTTCGGCTAAAACTTTGGAGCATATACTGCACAACTATGCTGCTTTTAATATCAGCACCATTGATGGCTTCAACCACCAACTGATACGCCGCTTTTCACACGATTTGCACCTCAATCCTTTCTTTGAAGTGCAATTGGATAGCAAGGCTTTACTGGAGCGCGCGGTAGATAATTTGATGAGTAGAGCAGGAAATGACAATGAACTCACCCAACTACTCATCGATTTTGCCAACGAAAAAATAGACGACGACAAGAATTGGGATACTACTAAAGAACTGCTTGACGTAGCCGAAATGCTCACTAACGAGAACTATTATGAGCCTTTACAATTGCTGAAAGACAAGGAAATATCTAATTTTAAAGCCCTCAAAAACACCCTACTCAACCAGCGCAACAATGCCCTAAAAACGATTAAAACTTCCGCCGATGACTTTATGCAACTGATGCACGACCACAGTTTAGACAGAAGTGCTTTTAACAGAGGTTATTTATACGATTTCTTCGATAAACTCACCGCCAACAACCCTAAGGAGCCCTCGTGGGGCGTTGGTTGGCAAAACAATCTATTACAAGGCGAACCACTTTATGCTAATTCGGCAGCTAAGAAGTACGATACCGCCCTTATTGATAGTTTGCAAGATACGATTGCCAACCTGTTTTTGGCTATCAAAGAGGCTTTTGGCACCCTTGCCTTTGCAAACAACGCGTTGAGATATGTTGTGCCTTTGGCTTTGCTCAACCGCATACAAAAAGAAATAGAAAACATTAAAGAAGAAGAAAACATCTTGCCTATATGGGAGTTCAACGGGGTGATTTCTTCAGAACTCAGCAACCAGCCCGTACCTTTTATCTACGAGCGTATTGGCGAGAAATTCCGTCACTATTTCATCGATGAGTTTCAAGATACCTCAGTGCTGCAATGGCAGAACTTTATACCGCTTATCCTCAATGCAGTACAAAGTGAGGTAAACAAACAACGCGGGTCGGTATTGCTTGTGGGTGATGCCAAACAATCGATTTATCGTTGGCGAGGAGGCAAGGCTGAACAGTTTATGAGTCTGTATAACAATGAAGTAAACCCTTTCCTCATCAAAGGAGAAGTAAAAGACCTCGACAAAAACTTCCGAAGTTTAGAAGCTATTATCGATTTCAATAACCTCTTTTTCAACTTTGCAGCAGACCTTTTCCAAAGTGAGACTTACAAAAACCTTTACAAAAACGCTGCTCAAAAATATCCCAAAAACAAAAAAGAACAATCCTTACCCAAAGGTTATTTCAATCTCACGTTTATCACTACAGAAGAAGAGGATATGTTTACGGAAGAGGATAACAACAGCAATGCCGTTATACTCTCACCGCGCGAACACAGCTATTGTGAAGCTATTTTAGAGAAAATAGAACACGCTAACCGCGCAGGGGCTGCCGATAAGGATATTACGATATTGGTGCGCACTAACCGCGAAGGAGCTGCCGTTGCCTCTTTCCTTTCAGAACACCAAAGAAATGTGATTTCCCCCGATTCGCTATTGCTGAAAAACGTGGCATCGGTACAGTTTCTCGTCACCCTATTACGCTTGCTTTATCACCCCGAAAGTGAAGAACTCAAACTGCAATTACTCTTTGATTATCTGCGTTTTAAATCGACTAAAGACCCTCACTTATTCCTCAGCAAATATGTAGAGGAACCCGTAAATACTTTTCTTGCCGATTTTCAGTTTTCTATAGAGTTGTTCAACCAATATTCTCTGTATGAAGGAGTCGCTTTGGCAGTAAATTGCTTTGACCTTGCCCGTCCATCTGATGCTTATCTCACTCATTTTATGGATATTGTATTCGATTTTAAGAATGCGCGCAAAGGAGGTTTAGCCGATTTTCTGGAGTTTTGGGACGACCAGCAAGAAAAACTCAGCATCAGCTCACCCGAAGGGTTAAACGCTATTACCGTGATGACAGTTCACAAGAGCAAAGGGCTTTCTGCCCCCGTGATTATCTACGCTTTTGCCGATAGCAAACTCATTGATACTCACACTGAAAAACTTTGGTTTCCCGTAAACCACGAGCAGTTTAACGGTTTTGACTATCTGCTGGTAAACAGCAATAAAAGTTTAGTGAACTACGACCCGCAAGCCGAAGAACTGATGACACAATTGCACGAACAAAACCTCCTCGACCAGCTAAATGTGCTATATGTAGCAATGACGCGCCCCGAATCGTTTCTTTATGTAATCACCTCACTCCCCAAAGGCAGTGCTGGAACGTATGGCACGCTCTTTAAAGAGTTTTTAGAAGAAAACAAACAGTGGAATGAGAATGTAGTGGAATATACCTTTGGAAACCCCGTATTTCCTGAGAAGAAAGAGAAAGCAGCAGCTGAAGAATCACCTATTCCTTTTCAAAAAGGTTGGCAGCAGCCGAACTACAAGATTGCGACGGGAGCTTCCTTGCTATGGGACACTCACCAACAAGAAGCCTTGGAGCGCGGTAACCTCATTCACGAGTTATTCTCAAAAATCACTTACGCCACCGACCTCAATACTGTGCTCAACGATGCGTTACAAGAGGGCACACTCACTGCCGAACAATACAAGCTATTGCACCCCCAAATGGCGCGATTGCTTAGCAACAGCACTTTAGCACCCTTCTTTAGCAAAGACTACGAATACTTTATGGAACGCGAGTTTATAGATGCTAACGGCAACTATTTCCGTCCCGACCGACTTGCCTACAACCCCACCACTCGTGAAGTCTATATCATAGATTACAAAACAGGACAACCCAACGACCAATACCGCACCCAACTACAGTATTACCAACAAAACCTAACAGCCATAGGTTGGCAAGTAAAAGGAAAATACTTAGTATATTTGGACTTGGGAAAAGTGGTAAGTGAAAAGTGATTTTGTTGATTGACAATTATTTCGTATTTTTGCCAAAAATTCTAACTAATAATTCTATAAAAGATGGCAACAAGTATCCAACCTACTCCCACCTTACTTGGAAAAGAAGCCGAAGCTTTTTGGGAGAAAATAGCTAATTACGACAATTATCTTAAAGAAAAAGGTATTGTTCTAAACCGTAAAAAAATAGAAGAAGAAGCCGCACGCTTTAGAGAACTTTTTAAAAGAAAAGATGATGATGACAAATAACCCTAATAATGGCGGTATTTTGTTACTCACAGAAAACCATACCATTAAACCTTTTGATTGTGAAGACGATGATTTGAACGACTTTCTGTTTAATGAAGCCATACCATACACTAAAGAAATGCTCGCGACTACATTCATTATAGAAAATGATGAGAGAACTTTAGGTTATTATAGTCTTTTAAGTGATAGTTTTCGAGTGGAAGAAACAAATTTTGTTTCTAAAACACAATATAAAAACTTCTTACGCGAATTAGTACCACATCCCAAACGTCATTTAAAAGGTTTTCCTGCTATTAAAATAGGACGTTTAGCAATTGACAAGACTTTTAAAGGAAAAGGACTTGGAGCATTGATTGTCAATGCAATTATTGCAGATTGTATTCATATAAACCAGAAACACGCCTGCCGATTGATTACTATTGATGCTTACAAGAAAGCTATTCCTTTTTATGAAAGATTTGGTTTCCAATTCCTAACAGAAAATGATAAAGACCTAAATATACGCCAAATGTTCCTTGACCTCAGCAAGATAAAGGATTTCTAAACACTCTTACCAACTCTTCTTTCCCACTACGCCCCTCATATTGTGTAATAGAACGATTCCACCACGCACTATTAGGGTGGGCTTTGGCAAGTAGTGTTGTAATTATTTCTGATATTTTTCATCAATGTACTTGTTTAATTCTTTCATTCGTTTTTTTTCAATACCGAGTGCGGAAGCAAGAGAAGAAAGTTCCTGCTTTAAATCTATTGAGCTAGTTGATACTGATTCCTCTTGGGTTGGAGATTCTAATTCCTCTTGAGCAGTAGATGCTGATTCCTCTTGGGTAGTGGGTGCTGATTCCTCTTGTTTTGAAATATCTATTTTGCCTAATTCTACTAAATATCTATAAGCATCAAGGTAAATTTCTTCTCTTTCTGTAAATAATGGTGGTACTTTACCCTCTGTTTCATATATATTCCGTAAACATTTTAAAAGATCAAAATTATTATCCATAATTTCTTCTATATATTCTCTATCCTTATCTTTTCCTTTTACTATTTTTTTAGATTTTTCTTTACTAACAATTCTAAGAAGCTCCCTTATATATCTTTCTTGATTACTTGGAGATAGATAAGAACTTTTTATATACTTATGACAAAAGAAAATCAAAATTAAAACCGATATTCCAATAATAAAAGAATATCCACTCAATATATTATTTATTATTTTTAAATCAATAAGCATATGAAAAATAAAACAAACAATCCACAACCATAAACTCACTTGTCCAATTAGAATATTGATTTTAGAAGGAGAAAATTTACCTGCTTTAGTACTTAACGGATTATCATCAAATTCTATTTCATTATACCTCAATGTTCCCATTGCATAACCATAAGGAATGTTTAATTCTCTTTGTTCATAATTAGCAATAGCTCTCTCGCAAAGTTCATATTGTGCTTTTGACCCTTTAAACATATAAATCCACAACATAGAGAATATAGCACTAACAATGGATAGTGCTATACATAGTATATTTGTTTTGAGTGAAAAACTCTCTCCTTGAAATAATTTATCCAATAGAAAACCATACCCAGTAAAACACAATATCAAAAAAGGTCCTAAAAATATACTTTTTTGCCACAGATTATTGAGTTCTAAATCTCTACATCTATAGAGATTTTCTAAGATCATTTTTTCTTTATCACTTAAATCTTTACTCATTTTTAAATCTTTTATAAATGATTATATGAAAAAAGTTTAAACACGTTTATGATAATGATTTGTAGGAGCAAAATAATTTGCCCCTACAAAAAATTACTTCACTGACACATTCCCCCTTCTATTTTCTTCTATAGTTTTATAAGAAGAATTGTTGTATTGACTTTCACCATACCATTTTGTTTCTACTTTATCAGTAGGCACTCCTTCAGCAATAAGGCTGTTTTTGATGGCTTCAGCACGGCGTTCTGAAAGGCGATCATTGAGTTTATCGGTACCTAAATCGCAAGTATAGCCCTCTACTAAAAGAACTGCCTCCTTGTTAGTTTGTAGGTAAGTTTTAGCAAACTCTTTTAGTAAATCTTGGGTTTCTTGTTTTAGGACATAAGAACCTTTTTCAAACAACATTCCAATTGACGGAATAGCTATTTGGGCACTCTTATTTGCCTCAGCATTTTTTAGATTCTCTTCCATTTGGCGTTTAAAAGAATCTATGTTGTCTATTGTACCTCCTACATTAGTAAGCGGACTACTAATAGCTAAAGAAGTTTGCCAATTGAAGGTAGGTTCTTTTGGAGTTTGAGCATCTATATTATCATCAGCTTCTCCTGCTCCTACATAGTCATTAGAAATGTTAGGTTGTTCTTGTGTGTTAGTCTTCTGCTGACTATTGTAATACCAATATCCTCCACTACCTAACAGCGCAACGGCTATTAAAGCACCTGCTATTATTCCACCTTTATTTTTGCGACTACAATTCGCACATACAAACCCTTGTGGAGTTTGTTTTCCGTTTGACACCTGCTCATCTGGTATCATTTTAGAGCATTTGATGCATTTTTCTGACATAATATTTAAGTTATTTAAAGATTCTACTTAAAATTGATTCTTTTTTTATTTCACAAGGTTCAAAATCTATTCCTATAAAATGGTTCTCTTTAATAAATTCTGCAAAACTTGTTGTTACAAAAATAGAGGTATACATTTCAGGGATTTTAAACATACTTGCTCCTATTTCATTAGGATAAAATACATATTTTGAAACCCACATTATTTCTCCGTTAGAAAAATAATCAATCTTAGATTTCTTTTTATTAAGTATCCCCTTTATAGAAAGACAAGGATTCATAATATAATACAATTTATTTTCTATCTTAATAGGAAGAAATTCTATACCTTCTAAATTGAGTTTTTCTTGTAGTTTATGATATACTTTTAAACTGCATAAAGGTATTGTTCCTAACAGAAAAGGAAAATCACAAATAAGATCTCCTCTTTCTTGGTGCCATTTTGCCTCTACTTCTTTCCATTTATTAGATAATTGTGTTCCAAAGTATTCCTCTAAAAGAGATAAAACATCTTCGTCTTCAATTAATGGCTCAACACAATCAATATCTTGTTTTTTTACTAAAAAAATACTCATAATTTTATCGTCTTATATTATTAAAAGAGTTCCAAAGCCTATTCACATAATGTTTGTCTTTTGATAGGAGCTGTACATTCCCTTTATACAAGTCACGTTTTATATTATCAAGAGCTTCTTCCACTCCTTTTTTTCCAGTTTTTTTATAGGCTTCTAAAATCCTCTGATAAACTATTTCGTCATATTGTCTGATATGATTCCCGTGAAGACTACCTTTAAAAATACTTTTAGGATGCATTGGTAAGAGTATACCATTTCGAGCGTCATTTATATCAATACCACATTTCTCTAACATTTTTCTTGTTTCTTTTGCTGTTGGGCTATTTCCTGCTACTATATGGTGTGCTTGAATACCTTTTTCTCCTAATTTTCTACTTAATAATTTTTCTTTTAGTATAGCTCTTTTTTCTTTGCCACTCATAAAAGACATCAAATTTTTTAGTAAAATTGTTCCACTTGCAGACTTCCCTAAATCTTGATTTTTGACAAACTCAGCATTACGATCATATCGAGATTGTGTAATAAATTGATTATCAAACTTCTTAGCCAAACGTTCTGTAAAAATGTGAAGTTTTGAATTGATCCATACTTTATCAACAATTTGAACCCATTGTTTTTCAATCGCTCCACTACTATTCTTTGCTAATTTTACTACTTTTCCAAAAGTCTTGTTTTTAGCAAAATATATAGTTGATTTGCCTACTTGTCGGGCAACAGTACTAAGTTTGACAATACTTTTCCTAATAGGAGATGTTTTAGGTAATTTTACATTTACTACAGCTCCTGCTACCACAGCCCCAGCCGTAAGTAACATTCCATTTTTATCCTTTTTGATAACAGCTTCAGTCATATCAATAACATCTTGTCCATCAATATTTCTGAGCATATTTTTTCCAGCAGTTTTTAAACCTTGCTTTGCACTTGTTTTCATAACTCCTTTTGCAGAAGTCTTTCCTATTTCAGTAGTAGCTCTGGCGCTACTTGCATAACCTACTGTTAAAGCAGAAGCTATATTCACACCATTATCTAAAAGTTCTGCATTTCGTTCTGCTTTTATCTGTGCTATTCGTTCCTTATCATCACCTGCATTTTTAATTTCTATTTCGGAATGAGCTACAGCAACTCCTGCATCTGCTACATTTATTACTACAACTGTTGCTACTGCTGCTACAGCTATAGGCGTTACCGCTACTGCTGCTACAACTATAAGAGCTGTACTTGTATAATTAACAATATTATTCCAAGTGTTTTTATGTTTCTTATAAAACTCATTAGCTTTATCTGTATTAGAGATTTGTTTTTCTCTATCCTGAGCTGTTGTCCAAGTTCCATTTTTGGTAGGAAAACCATTATTATCTAATTCTCCTTCATAAAGATCACCATTTTCAAAGAGTATACTTGCTTTTTTAGGAAATTTGGAAGAACCATCCCAATTAGCAGTAATGGCAATTGTTTCTTTACCTTCTTTTAAGAAAAGTGTACCATCTCCTTTTATTTTACCATCTCTAAACTCCCCTTGATACCTACTACCATCTTTAAAAGTAAAAACCCCTAATCCATTGAATTTATTATCTACAAATTCACCATCATAAGCATTACCATCCTTGAAATGATAATAACCTATTCCATATTTTTGGTTTTCTACAAAATCACCTTCATAATAATCACCATTTGGGTAGGTTATCTTACCCTGCCCATTAATCCATCCTTCTGCCCAATTACCAACATAAGTAAACTCTTTACAAATGTATTTACCTAAACTATCTTGTTGTCCGTTTTTCCAATGTCCATCATATATTTCTCCTGTGTGGTAAGTATAACGTCCTTCTCCACTATATTGGTCATTTTCCCAACTCCCCATATAAGTATCGCCATTGCTAAGGGTTATATCACCATAACCACTTTTTTTACCCTTAGCCCAAGTGCCAGAATAAAAAGTTGAATCAGATAAAAGCATATATCCTTCACCATTCAGATTATGATTCTTAAAATTACCTTCTAAAAGAACATAAGGTGTTTTATAGAGTCCATAACCATTGAGTTTCCCTCCTGCCCATTCACCTATAATAGTATCAGTAGCCGATGTAAAAGAACCCTCACCGTGCCATTTGCCTTTATCCCAATTACCACTATATTGACTACCCGAAAAATAATTTAATTCTCCATACCCTTGAGGTAAACTATTTCTCAATAACCCTCTATAAATTCCATTAGTTGTAGTAATTGTAGTATCAGCTTCAAATATTTTGTTGTCTTTCCAAATTCCTGATACTACTTTTCCATTTTCTTTATAATTAGTACCTCTGCCTGAGCGCTTTCCTTTTTGCCATTCTCCTTTGTATGATAGTTTTCCATCTTTATAATAAGATAAATAGCCGTTGGGCTGACTTTCTAAAAATTCGCCTATATAGATTTCTTCAGGACGTACCCATACTCCAAAACCAACAAATTTTTCTTCTTTTACATTCCCTATATACTTATGATTATTGCTTTTCACGATGTCTTGCTGAGAAGTCGCACCATAATAGGCTTCTATAACACTTGAACTTACCTTTTTTCCGTTGTAATAGGCAGAAAGAGTTCCTTTTCCGTGAATTACATTTTCAAAAACACCTCCTTCCCAATGATAAGAAAGACTATCATTAGGTTGAGTAAGTAGTAAGTAATTATTATCTGTAGTTACCCACTTCTTCTCAATACTTATTTTTTTATTACAAGAAAACAGACTGATAATAACTGATAGTATGAATATATACTTTTTCATAAGTTGTTTATTTTTCTGTAGAAAGAATACTATTTGTTTTTTAAGTATTCAAAATTACACCCTCACTCTGCCAAAAGCAACAGTGTAAAAATTTTCTTCTTTTTCAGGCGACAAATGTAAAAAAATATTCTTTAATAATTCCTAATAAAATCTTAATTTTAACATTTTAAGCAATTTGCCATTCGTATTTTGTATTTCGTCATTCGTAATTATCCAATGCTTGTTTGAGTCGCATCACAATATGTTCGCGATACCACTGTGGTTCAATTACTTGTATACGGTTACCTAACGATAATAACTTTTGGTCGAAATCGTAGGAGGGGGTAAGATGTAGGCGTATTACGAGCTCTTCAGCGTTGTCAGTAAGGATTTCTTGGGAGGGATGCAAAGGGCGTACTTTGGCATAATTACCTTGATGACGGTCAAAACGGAGAATAATATCTTCAGGTGGGTCAGGTAAGGCTATCACTCCATAGGCATTGCGAAAATGTTCCTCTACATTAAAAGGTGCAGGTGTGAATGTTTTTTTGAGAATATCAAGGTCGGTAATGCGGTCGAGTGCAAAAACACTTATAGAGGGTAAGTCGTTATTAGGCGCAGTATCACAAGCGAGGAGATACCAATGGTAATCAAACTCTTTGAGAGCGTAGGGTTGTACGGTATGAGACAAATAGGTATCTTCGCGAAATTTGTGATAGGTGAATTGCAGCAGTTGGTGATTATCAATAGCATAGATAAGTCCGTAGAGCCAATTGAGTCCGCGTGTGGGACGTTTTTCAAAGTGTATAAATTGTTTTTGATACGGATTTTGGCGAAGCGCTTCTTGTAGCCAGTCGTTTTCGATCTGGAAGTTTTGTTCCTCGCTAAGCTCGTCCCAATTGATGGTATAGATATTGCTAGAACGAGTGTAGTTAAGCTGTATATCGCGTTCAGTGAGAAGGTCGCATTTGTCGCGTTCAAAGGTGCGTTCCTTATAATCGTAAGGAATATCCTTATCCTCGAAACGGCGTTCGATATAATCTTTAATATCAGCGAAAGAAGCTCCACTATCGCCTCTGTTTTTTAAGAGCTCCAATAGGAATTGAAAACGGAGATTTTTGTAATTTGCCATAATGTTAATGTATTAAGTTGTCGGTACATTAATAGGTACAAACAAAAATAATTTATAATGATTGTTGAAATTCGGTTTGGTATTTATTGAAAATTTGGAAATAGCGTTTCATATTCTCAAGTTCCCACCATTTAGATAAACTTACAGGGTGGGTATCAAGATTGTATATTTTTGCATTGGGGATAGAAAGCAAAAAGGGCGAATGTGTTGCAATAATAAACTGTGTATTAAAAGCACGTGCTGAAAGCTCAATGAACTCTACTAATTTGAGTTGCGTTTCGCACGACATACTGTTCTCTGGTTCGTCTAATAAGTACAACCCTGGGTCGGCTATCTGCTCCATAAGGTACATTAGCCCTGTTTCGCCATTAGAAAATGAAGGTTCTACTCTGCCTATCGTTTTTTTGAGGTATTGGGTATAGCTACTTTTCCGCATAGTGTAAAAATCATTAAATTGCTCTACACTTCTCTCATCTTTCAAATTAATAGATTTAGGTACTACTCCTTTTGCTACTGTCTTTTCTTTAATAAGCATCTCGCTTTTAAAGCGTTTTTGGTCCTCTTTAAGGCGTTTGTCTATCATTTTTTTAAACACATCATCGCTGGTAATCATCTTACTAATTTCTAAAATATCGTATTTGTGATTAGTCCTATCTACAAGGTCTAAATCTTCATCTGTATGGCGAAAATCAGTCTTAAAAGAACACATTTTTACGTATTTTTCCATTAAATAAGACGAATTATAAGGAGCCTCTCTTGAAATATTCAATTTGTTTGAAATTACATTTAAAATTGTAGACTTACCTGAACCATTACCCCCATATAGAATAGTGATAGGTTCAAAATCCAAGCAGGTAAGGCGATGGGCTAAAAGGCTAAATGGATAAACTTTTTCAGCAATGTAATTAAGGGCTGGCTCTATAGGACGCCTATCTTCTTTACTATAGAAAAACCTCTGTAGTTCTTCTTCCTCTTCTTCTACTGAAGGAAAATAAAAAGTTTCTAAGTATACCATTTTTTATTAGTTTTTTGGTTTCACGGTGCAAAGGTAAGGCGCTACTCTGACAAATAGCGTCAGTGATAAAAAAACACATCCTTTTTTTGTTATTCCAAGCAAAAACATTATCTTTGCCTTTGTTTATCACTGATGTATGAAACATATTGCTATTATTTTTATATTGTTTTGTCTTGGGGCGTGTAAGCACTCCAATCCTTATAAGGACACTACTATCAAATTGGTAGAAGTAAAGTCTTTTCCATTGGAGAAAATAAGCGTGCGTGCAATGGTGCTCTTAGAGAAAAACGTGGCTTTTGCAGGCTCCGACGCTACCTTTGGTTTTATCAACACTCAAAACCAAACTATTGCAACTTCTAACTTGAAGAATCGCGGGGTGATTTCCGATTTCCGTGCGGTGGCAGCTACGAGTCAGAACTTTTTTATGCTCTCTATCGGCAACCCTGCATTGCTCTACAAAGCTGAACAAAGTGGTATGGAGGAAGTGTATCGCGAGGAACACCCCGATGTTTTCTACGATGTATTGCGCTTTACGGACGACCAATTTGGCATCGCTATAGGCGACCCTATCGACAATCGCCTATCGGTAGTAACAACACTCAATGGCGGACAACAATGGACGAAACTCACGTGGTCACAATCACCTAAACTTGAAGAGGGTGAAAGTGTATTCGCCGCTAGCAACTCGGCTTTGGCACACTATGGCAACAAACTATGGGTAGTAACAGGCGGCAGTAAGAGTAGGGTGTTGTTCTCGGACAACAAAGGCTATAAATGGCAAGACCTTGCTACCCTACCTCTCACCCAAGGTTCGGCTACTCAAGGGGCTTTCACCATAGCTTTCTACAACGACCAGCAAGGCATCGTTCTCGGTGGTGATTACAAACAACCTACAGAGCGCAAGGGCTCTGGCGCACTCACTTTTGATGGAGGTAAAACTTGGCAGCCTATCGCAACCGATAAGGCTATTGGCTACGCGAGTTGTGTGCAATACATTCCTGATAGTGAGGGGAATGCTTTGGTGGCAACTTCGCCTAATGGTCTTTTCTTCTCTAACGACCAAGGCAAGAGTTGGCAACAACTTTCGGATAAATCCTATCACGCACTCCTTTTTATAGATGAGCAAACTATGGTTGCTTCGGGCAATGAGAAAATCACCCTTTTTAGAGTTGTAAAGAAATGATGGTAAGTGAGGTAACAGCTTTGCGAAAGGCAGGTGAGTTGGATGAAGCATTGCGTATCGCTTTGGAAGAATTTAAGGAAAACGATAGCAGTATCAACAAATATTCGTTGGGCTGGGTGTATTACGATTTTTGCAAGAGGGCAGTAACCGAAAACGACTTAGATGTTTTCCTGCAATATGTACAAGCCCTGAAAGACCTGCATTTCAGTTCTGAAGAAGTACTCATCACCGACCAACTGCTTTGGCAATATGTAAAACTCTTCGCTCAGTTGCGCAAAACGGGAAGAATAGCACTCATTGATGTACTCTACGAGAGTTTGAAAGGTATGTATTTCACGATGCCTTCTGAAGCGTTTTCTGCCTTAGCGGAGCAGTTGCACAAAGTTTATAAAGACCGCGATGAATATTTAGAAGTAATTACTGATGTAATGCCTTTTCTGCGCGCTGAGGATTTGGCACCTAAATCATACCAAGGTACACTTATAACGCCTTTAGCAGAACAAATTTACCGAACTTATAGCAAACATATATTAAAAAGTGGCGATAAAGAAATTATCACCACCTTTATACCTATCTTGCATCAGTGGATGCAGGCACATCCTGAATACAATTCACTTATTTATTACTATGTGGAAATGTGCAATTTTGCCAATATACCAATGTAATAATTATTAGTTGTTCATTGCCGAACATTGGTTGTAGAGTTCACGCCACGATGCTCCGCGTTTCTTCATTACATTTTCAAGGTATTCCTTCCACACCATTTTATCTTTATCTTCATCTTTCACTACAGCGCCTTGCAATCCCGATGCTAAATCTTCATCGGTAACAGTGCCGTTGCCAAAACTACCTGCTAATGCCATACTATTGGTGATAAGCGAAATAGCTTCGGCAGTAGAAATAACTCCACTAGGCGATTTGAGTTTTTGTTTTTCGTCTAAAGTAGCTCCTTTGCGCAATTCGCGGAAAATTGTTACAATCTTCTCTATAGCTTCATTGCTTGGCAAGGCAGCTTTCAGCTTGTAGTTGTTAGAAATTTCGGCTACGCGCTTGGTTACGATAGATACTTCAGTTTCTAAAGTAGCAGGAGCCGGTAGCACGATGATGTTGAAACGTCTTTTAAGTGCTGATGACATTTCGTTTACACCACGGTCGCGGGTATTAGCTGTGGCAATAATAGAGAAACCACGCTGAGCAGGCAGTTCTTCACTGAGTTCAGGAATGGCTATATTTTTCTCCGATAGGATAGAAATCAATGCATCTTGTACTTCGGAAGCACAACGCGAAATCTCCTCAAAACGAGCTACAGTTCCTGTCTCCATTGCGCGATAAATAGGTGATTTAAGTAAGGCTTCGTGCGATGGACCGTTAGCCAAAAGCATTGCGTAGTTCCACGAATAGCGTATATGCTCCTCACTGGTACCCGCAGTACCTTGAATCACTTTGCCTGAGTCGCCACAAATGGCAGCTGTAAGGTTTTCGGAAAGCCACGATTTGGCAGTTCCTGGCTCACCTATGAGCAACAAAGAGCGGTCGGTAAGGAGTGTAGCTATAGCGATTTCCACCAAGCGATTATGACCGATGTACTTAGGAGTAATTTCCACCCCGCAGGCAGTACCACCAGTTACAAATTTCAGCACAGCTTTAGGCGACAATTGCCAGCCTATAGGCTTTTCTTGTTTTTTATCCTCTTCTTTTAAAGCCTCTAATTCCTTAGCGTAGAGTTGTTCCGCAGGAAGGCGTAATACATTTGACATAAGCTCTATAATCCTCCCCACCTCCTCCCAAGGAGGGGAGAATGCAATATAAATAGTTAAAAAAATATATTATCCTACCCCCTCCCCTTGGGGGAGGGAAAGGGGAGGGGATACTAATTAACAAACGCGTGTTTATAGCCTTTTTGTTTATTCCAAGCACCACGAGTAAAATCAGGGATTTCTACTGGAGCACTACCGTTTTCAAGTGACAGTTTGGAAAGAGGTGCTAAGCAGCACCATTCGGCTAAATCGTACACGTCCATATCTAAAGGCAACCCATTGCGCAAACAGTAGATAAGACGGTAATCCATAATGAAATCCATACCGCCGTGACCACCTACTTTTTTAGCTTGTTCTTCCAAATCTTTCAATATGCGTGGTTTGTATTTTTCCATCAGTGCTTTTTTAGCATCCTCAGGCATAAAATTGTGAGCCGATAGATTTTCGTGATTAGGCACTTCGGCTTTTGCCACACTTTCGGGCTGTAACAAATAGCCTTCCATAGGGTATTTATTAGCAAAACCTTTAGTACCAGTGAGTTGATACATACGTGAATACGGACGTGGTGTTACTACATCGTGCTGAATTTGAATAGTTTTGCCTTGTTCGGTTTTAATCATTGTAATGGTAAGGTCGCCATTTTGGAAATCAGCACCGTCTTTACCTGTTACTTTTTGGTATACTTCCTTACCTCTAAAAGGTTTAGTATCTATCGAAACCAAGTAGTTCATCTTGTCGCCGCGGTGGATATTTAATGCCTGACAAACAGGACCTATACCGTGTGTAGGGTATACATCACCACGGTGTTTATGGTTATAATCAAGACGCCAATTATTCCAATATTCTGTCCAAAACTCATCGAGATTGTGGATATAAGAGCCTTCACCGTGAATCACCTTACCTAAGAGTCCTTGTTGTACCATATTAAGAGTTGTAATCTCAAAGTAATCGTACACACAATTTTCGAGCATCATACAGTGGCGGCGTGTTTTTTCACTTGTATCAATAAGTGCCCAAATCTCATCCATATCAAGCGCTGCGGGCACTTCTATAGCCACGTGTTTGCCGTGTTGCATTGCGTAGAGTGCCATTGGGGTGTGGTGCTTCCAGTCGGTTACTATATAAACAAGATCAATATCAGGACGTTCACAAAGGGCTTTCCAAGCATCTTCACTGCCAGTATATTGCGGCACACGTGGGCGACCTGCTTTTTCAATTACTTGCTGGGCTTTTTCTACCATCTCAGGACGGATATCACAAAGGGCGGTGATTTTAGCCCCCTCAATGTGCATATAACGTTCCACGGCACTATAACCGCGCATTCCCAGACCGATAATCCCCACACGTACTGTATCTAACTTATTGGTCGTGAGGTTCAACACATCAGTTTGACCTTGAGCGCGCTGAGGTGTTTCTAACTTGATAGGTGCATTAGAAGTTTCAGATTTAGAGTTGGTTTGAGATTGATTGCAAGCGGTAAAACCTGCTGATAGAAAGATGCCGAGGAGCATCGAATACAATTTTTTCATAAAAGTTAAAGGTTAAAAGTGATAAGTTAAAATTTTACAATGGGCAAAGTTATAAATAATTTGTTAATTAGCAAATTAGAGAATTAGAAAAGTTTGTTTTTTCATTCGGGCATTCCAGGGTACCAAGTACCGCCATAACGCGTATCTTCCCACACTTGTTTAAAATCAGAGATATTGTAGTAGTTGTGTTTTTTAAATTCGCGATCGTAATCGAGTTCACTACCTTCGTATCCTTCAGCTTGAAACCCTAATTTAACAAAATATCTAAAATTCATATTGAGAGGTTCAGCAATTTTTTCGGAATAATAAGCTAATTTTCCAAGTAGTTCTGCTTGTAATGCAAAATCTAACCCACTATCTTTGCGCATCATAAGAATATAATCAGCTATTTTACTCAAACAGAGTTTTTTATCATCTTCTGAAGCACGCTCAACAGCCTCTATCATTTCAGTGTGAAACACCAATTTACCGTCACATTGCAAATGCCAAAACAGACTTCCAAAGTGTTTAATCAGTTGATCTTCATTGATATTTTTGTGAAGCACAAAATCGTTCAGTTCTTTATCTTTCAGATAATTGTAACGCACCAAATACTCCAAAAACGATGCATCGTGTTCTTGAAGCCATCGAAAACTCTCTCGACTATCGTTAAAAAGGTATTTATTGCGATGCACCAATTCTGTAATGTTGTTTTGGCGTTGTTCAGGTAAATATTTCTCTTCACACCATTTATACAACTTAACAGGTTCACCTTCCATTTGAATTTTCTTAGGGGTATTTTGTTCTTTTTGAAGACATTCAGGACAAAGTTTTTGATAATTGATAAGTTCAGGTAACGCGAAGAGTTCAGTAAAAAATCGTTCCTTTTTAACAATATAATAAGAATAAAAGTAAACCTCATCAGTATTTTTTCGGTAGTAACGTATTTGTCGGTCACAAGGTTGCCAATTGTTTAAGAAGAGATAATCAGTAGGTTTTGAAGGGTCAATAGTTCGACCAAAAATTCGTTGTACTTTTGCAATAAATTCAGTTTCTGAAGGTCGTTGATATCCTTCTTTAGCAAGAATTTCGCGCAGTAACGGAATGGTTGCATCTAAATCGGATTTTGAATAGGTATAAGTTTCAATATCTGTATCATATATTTCTCCTGATATACCTTTTGAGAGTTGTTTATTGAGCACTGCAATTTGTTCAGCCGAAAGCTGAAAATCGTATTTTTCTTCTATCGAATTATCAGTATCATTTTGAGTGGTAGTTTCTTGGCAACCTACTAAAAGAAGTAATAATAAAAGAAAATGGTATTTCATTGTTGTTAAAAAGTTTAGAATGTGGCAAAGGTAACAAATTTTCGTCATTCGTAATTCGTAATTCGTCATTATTTTCTACTTTTGCAATATGAAACACATCCGAGAAAAATTAACTGAACGCCAAAAGAACAATGCCTTGCGCAAACTTAGTGAACGATCGTTTGCTATTGATTTCTACTCTAATGATTATATAGGTTTTAGCACAAATCCCACTATCACTGAACGTGTTAGCCAACTGATAAGCGACACAACACCTCACGGGGCGACAGGATCGCGATTGCTATCGGGGAACTCTCATTTATTCACAGAAACTGAACGTTATATCGCTGATTTTCATAACGCTGAAGGGGCTCTTTTGTACAATTCGGGCTATGATGCCAATGTAGGTTTTTTCTCTTGCATCGTAGGTCGTGGCGATGTAATTTTATATGATAGTTATAGTCACGCTTCTATACGCGATGGTATTTCACTCAGTTTAGCACATTCGTACAAGTTCAAACACAACGATTTAGACGATTTGGAGAAACTGCTTAAAAAGTTTGCTACGGGTGATAAAACAGTGCTCATCGCTACTGAAAGCGTTTTTTCAATGGATGGCGACAGCCCAGATTTAGTGCATTTGGTAGCTTTAGCACAACAATATGGCGCTTATATAGCAGTGGATGAGGCACACGCTATAGGTGTTTTTGGCAAACACGGCTGTGGGTTAGTACAAGCCTTAGGATTAGAAACAGCAATCTTCGCGCGCATTGTCACCTTTGGCAAAGGCTTAGGGGCTCACGGAGCAGCAGTGGTTGCTAATGATGAGGTGATACAATATTTGGTAAACTTCTCACGCTCATTTATTTATACAACAGCTATGAGTCCGCATAGTGTGGCGACTATTCGCGCAGGTTACGAACAATTGCAACAAACGGAGGCAATGAACGTACTTCACCACAATATAGAATATTTCAAATCGTTGATAAACCAATACGGCATTGAAGGATTTATTCCTTCCGATTCAGCTATCCAAGCAATGGTAGTAAGTGGCAACGATCGCGTGAAATCTCTTGCCGAGCGTTTGCAAACCCAAGGCATAGGGGTATTGCCTATTTTAGCCCCTACGGTACCTGCAGGACAAGAGCGTTTAAGGGTGTGTTTACACAGTTTTAATACCGAAAAAGAGATCAAACAATTAGTCAATTTGACAATTCAGCAATTTAGCAATTAGCTTCTAATTTTTAACTTCTAAAATTTGTTAATACCTTACTTTCAGCAAATAACTTTCTTCTTCTTTTTTAAATCGAATATAAATTAATGTTTTTTGTATATTTTTTGTTGTATACATAATTAAAAAACCTTACTTTTGTAGCGAAATTATTTAACGTAAATATATAAAAAAACTATAAAACGAATGGCAGGATTATTTAAAACATCTGTTGCAAGAAAGGTGGCGATGGCTCTCTCGGCACTCTTTCTCATTCTCTTTCTAATCATTCACTTGGCGGTAAACCTTACTTCAGTGATTAGTGAGAGTACTTTCAACGAGTTATCCCACTTTATGGGTACTAACCCGCTAATTCAGTTTGCTATGCAACCTGTATTGCTCGCTGGGGTGTTGTTCCACTTCATTATGGGATTTGTCTTGGAAATCCAAAACAAAAAAGCTCGTGGTAGTGAGGCATATTACAGCTATAATGGGGGAGCTAACTCCACTTGGATGTCTCGTAATATGATTATTACTGGGGTGATGATTCTACTCTTCTTAGGGTTACACCTCTACGATTTCTGGGTAAGCGAAATGAACTACAAGTACATTGAGCAATTAGCTCCAGACCCTACCCGCTACTACGATGAATTGGTAGAGAAATTCCACGACCCTCTACGTGTGGGATTCTATGTATTATGCTTTGTTTTCCTTTGCTTGCACTTGTTGCACGGATTCCAATCTGCTTTCCAATCTATGGGCTGGAAAGACGATGCTCGCAAAAAGCTCATCAGCAGTGTAGGTAATTGGTATTCTTACATTATCTGCGGAGGCTTTATTTTTATAGCCCTCTTCCATTACATTAAATTTTTAATAAAAGCTTAATCTTATGAGTACATTAGATTCTAAAATTCCTGAAGGTCCTATAGCGGACAAATGGACGAAATATAAAGACCATATCAACCTCGTAAACCCTGCTAACAAGCGTAATATCGACGTGATTGTGGTAGGTACTGGCTTGGCTGGTGGTTCGGCTGCAGCTACCCTTGCTGAATTAGGCTACAACGTAAAAGCATTCGCTTACCAAGATTCTCCTCGCCGCGCGCACTCTATCGCTGCTCAAGGGGGTATCAATGCCGCTAAAAACTATATGGGCGATGGCGACTCTAACTATCGCCTGTTCTACGATACTGTAAAAGGGGGTGACTACCGCGCTCGTGAGGCTAACGTATATCGCCTTGCTGAAGTATCTGGCAATATCATCGACCAATGTGTGGCGCAAGGCGTACCTTTCGCTCGTGATTATGGTGGGCTACTTGATAACCGCTCTTTCGGGGGGGTATTGGTTTCTCGTACTTTCTATGCCAAAGGCCAAACAGGACAACAGCTTTTGCTCGGTTGCTATGCTGCGATGAACCGCCAAATTGCTCGTGGTAAAATTGATATGTACAACCGCCACGAAATGCTCGATGTGGTAATAGTAGACGGCAAAGCTCGTGGTATCATCGCTCGTAACCTTGTTACTGGTGAAATTGAACGCCACTCTGCTCACGCTGTAGTTATCGCCTCTGGTGGTTATGGTAACGTATACTTCCTTTCAACCAATGCGATGGGCTCTAACGCTACCGCAGCTTGGAAAATCCACAAAAAAGGTGCTTACTTTGCTAACCCTTGTTTCACTCAAATCCACCCTACTTGTATCCCTCGTTCAGGCGACTATCAGTCTAAATTGACTTTGATGTCTGAATCTTTGCGTAACGACGGACGTATTTGGGTGCCTAAGAAAATGGAAGATGCAGTAGCGATACGCGAAAAACGCAAAAAACCTACTGAAATTCCCGAAGAAGACCGCGATTACTACTTGGAACGCCGTTATCCTGCCTTCGGTAACCTTGTGCCTCGTGACGTAGCTTCACGTGCTGCTAAAGAGCGTTGCGATGCAGGCTATGGTGTAAACGAAACAGGTGAAGCTGTTTATTTGGATTTCTCTTCTGCTATCGAACGTTACGGTAAAGAACAATGTAAAATCCACGGTGTAGAACCTACTAAAGAAGAAGTTACAAAACGTGGTGAAAAAATCGTAGAAGCTAAATACGGCAACCTTTTCCAAATGTACGAAAAGATTGTAGCCGAAAACCCTTATAAAACACCTATGATGATTTATCCTGCTACTCACTACACTATGGGTGGTATTTGGGTAGATTACAACTTGATGACCACTATCCCTGGTTGTTATGCTATCGGTGAGGCAAACTTCTCCGACCACGGGGCTAACCGCTTAGGAGCTTCTGCCTTGATGCAAGGTTTAGCCGATGGTTACTTTGTATTACCTTACACTATTGGCGATTACTTAGCCGCTGATATCCGTACCGGTAAAATCCCTACTGATACTCCTGAGTTTGACGAAGCAGAACGCATCGTAAAAGAGCGTTTAGCTTACTTCATCAACAATAAGGGTACCCACTCTGTAGATTACTTCCACAAGAAACTTGGTAAAGTGATGTGGGATAAAGTAGGTATGGCGCGTAATGCTGAAGGCTTGAAAGAAGCTATCAAAGAAATACGCGAAATACGCGAAGATTTCTGGAAAAACGTAAAAGTACCTGGTGAACTCACTGGTATGAACGTAGAGCTTGAAAAAGCGGGGCGTGTAGCCGACTTCCTTGAACTTGGTGAGTTATTTGCTAAAGACGCTTTAGAGCGTAATGAGTCTTGTGGTGGTCACTTCCGCGAAGAGTATCAAACTCCTGATGGTGAAGCCCTCCGCGACGACAAAAACTATGCTTATGTAGCCGCTTGGCAATACACTGGTAATCCTAAAGAAGTAGTGAATACCTACAACCCTAGTGAAGAGGTAATGCATAAAGAACCTCTCGTATTTAAAGATATTGAACTTAAACAACGTAGTTATAAATAGAAAGATATGGCAACGATGAACCTAACACTCAAAGTGTGGCGACAAAAAAACTCGCAAGAGAAAGGTCGTATGGTAGATTATAAAGTAACCAACATTTCAGACCATATGTCTTTTTTGGAAATGTTGGATGTACTCAACGAACAACTCATTGAAAAAGGAGAAGAACCTGTAGCATTCGACCACGATTGCCGTGAAGGTATTTGCGGTATGTGCTCTCTCTTCATCAATGGGGAAGCTCACGGACCCGACCGTGGGGTAACTACTTGTCAGTTGCATATGCGTATGTTCAAAGATGGTGATACCATCACTATTGAACCTTGGCGCGCTACTGCTTTCCCTGTTATCAAAGACTTGATGGTAGATAGAACTGCTTTTGAACGCATTCAACAAGCAGGGGGATATATCTCTGTGAACACTTCTGGTAATACGCAAGATGCCAACGCTATTCCTATCCCTAAACGCGATGCCGACCGTTCTATGGACGCTGCAGCTTGTATAGGTTGTGGAGCTTGTGTGGCTACTTGTAAAAACTCTTCAGCTATGCTGTTTGTGGCTGCCAAAGTATCGCAATTTGCCCTCCTTCCTCAAGGTCGTGTAGAGGCTACTGAGCGCGTACTCAATATGGTGAACCAAATGGAACACGAAGGTTTTGGTAACTGTACCAACACTGGTGCCTGCGAAGTAGAATGCCCTAAAGGTATTTCACTTGAAAATATCGCACGCCTTAATAGAGAATACCTCAAAGCAAGTATTCGTTAATTAGCAAATTTGAAAATTAACAAATAAAAAACTGCCTCAATTTGTTTGGGGCAGTTTTTATTATCTCTTATTTACTTCCTCTCAGTACTGGGTTCAACTCATCATCATTGTACATTTTCATTTGTTTATAGACCTTCATATATTTGCGACCTGCAGCAATATCGTCTAAAAGTTGGTTGAGAGCGGTAGAGAGGTCTTTTTTCTGTTCGAGGAGAACATTCAGTTTTTCTTGGCATTTAGCGCGATGCTCAGGAGTGGCATCGGGGCGGTTTACTTCTTCCTGCATATGATAAATTTTCAGTGCTAAAATTGAAAGCCTATCCACTGCCCACGCAGGGCTCTCGGTGTTGATAGTAGCTTCAGGAAGCGGTTTCACCTCCTTATACAAGTCTAAAAAATAACTATCTATATACTCTACCATATCGGTGCGATCTTGGTTAGAAGCGTCGATTTTGCGCTTGAGGTCAAGGGCAGCCACTGGGTCGATATGTGGGTCGCGAATAATATCCTCATAATGCCATTGCACGGTGTCAATCCAGTTCTTGCGATAAAGCAAGTGATTAAGCAGGTCGGTTGATGGATAAGGGTTTACAAAAGGCTGATATACATCGTCCGCAATGTGGTATTGCGCGATACTTTCTTCAAATATTTTAAAGGCTTTTTCTGAAAACATAGTCATTAATTTTTTGGCAAAAATAAAGTTTTTCTTTAATAAATCAAACCTTTTGCGTAACTTTGCCACAAATTTTAACTTTTCTATGAAACACTTCATTTTTATTATCACTTTATTATCCTTCACTATGGAAAACCTACAAGCACAAAACAGCACTGATAATCAAACTATTTATCAGTTTACTGTAGAAGATATCAACGGTAAACCCTTTGCTCTTGCCGACCTCAAAGGCAAGAAAGTAATGATTGTTAATACTGCCTCAAAATGCGGTCTCACCCCCCAATACAAAGAACTCGAAGCACTTTATCAGCAGTATAAGGACAAAGATTTTATCATTATAGGATTCCCCGCTAATAATTTCTTAGGACAAGAGCCTGGTAGTAACGAACAAATTGCTTCATTTTGCAGTATTAACTATGGAGTAACATTCCCGATGATGAGCAAAATATCGGTAAAAGGAAAGAATATGCACCCTCTATATCAGTTTCTTACCCAGAAATCGAAAAACGGTGTAGAAGATTCTAAAGTAAAATGGAATTTTCAAAAATACCTCATCGGGCGAGACGGTAAATTAGAAAAGATAATCGACCCTAAAACCTTACCTTCTAGCGATGAAGTGAAACAATGGATTGAAAAATAACACTGATAACAATGCTGAAAAGACTATTTGCAAATTACCGCTTTATCACAATACTATGGTTTGCCCTTGCGCTGGCGACTGTAGTGCAGAACGTATGGATAGCAGGCAAGTTCAACAACTACCTAATTTTTGACGGGGTATTTTGGCATACCTTCAAGCAATTGCCCTTATACCTCCCCTATCCTGACGAGTATTTTGATACAAACCATTACGGTATCTTATTCAGTGCGGTTATCACTCCTTTTGCCTTGTTACCCAAGTGGATAGGTTGTACTTTGTGGATAATGGCAAATGCAGCTTTCTTATATTGGGCAATTAGGCAATTGCCTCTCTCTAAAAAGGCAATTATAGCGGTACTGCTCATTGCTGCTCACGATATGTATACCGCAGCAGCTATGCAGCAGTTCAATATCAGTGTGATAGCACTATTAGTAGGTGCTTTTGTGTTTATAGAACGCAGGCAGAGTCATTGGGCAACCTTGTTCATTGTAATAGGCACACTCACTAAACTCTACGGCATTGTAGGCTTAGCATTTTTCTTCTTTGCTAAGGACAAATGGCGATTTATTTGGTCAGGGTTATTTTGGCTCATCGCTTTATTTTGTTTGCCAATGCTCTACTCTTCACCCGATTATGTAGTTTCACAGTATTTTGATTGGTATGCTTCTTTGGCTGAAAAGAATGTATCCAACCTAAATACCACCATTTACAACCTGCAAAACCTATCACTTTTAGGTTTTTTACAACGCACAGGCATTTATAACAACAACAGTATAGTCATTCTCATCGGGTTAGGGCTATTTGCGCTACCTTATTTACGCATTCGGCAGTATAAAAATCTCAATTTTAGATTGCTTTTATTAGCTTCAGTGAGTATTTTCCTCTGTTTGTTTAGTACAGGTACTGAAAATAGCACTTATGTAGTAGCTTATGTGGGAATTGGGATATGGTTTATGGTAAGCGAGCTTCATCCTAAACTCAAAATCACTCTATTGGTATTGGCTATGTTAGGCTCGTTATCACCTACTGATTTATTCAAACCGCTGAAAGAACCTTACATTATCCGATATTCACTAAGAGCTGTACCCGTAACCTTGGTTTGGCTTGCAATAGTGTATGAAATGTTATTTATTCAGGTAAGAGATAAGAAAGATGAAAACAATAGAAATAATAGTACCGTGTTATAACGAAAGTGAAAATATACGTCCACTATATGAAGCTATACAGAGTGTTTTTGCTGAAAAACTCCCTGATTATAGCTATACTTTACTTTTTGTAAACGACGGTAGCAGCGATAATTCTCTTGAGGTGCTCAAATCTTTAGTTGAAAGTGATGTGCGCGTGAAATATCTATCGTTTTCGCGTAACTTTGGTCACCAATTAGCAGTAAAAGCAGGATTAGACCACTCGTTTGCTGATGCTGTTATCTCTATGGATTGCGATTTGCAACACCCTCCTGCCCTTTTACCCGAACTCATTGCCAAATGGGAAGAAGGCTATCAAGTAGTGGCAACTTTGCGCACCTATCCCGCTGATACCCCTAAAAAGAAACAAAAAAGCTCTCAACAGTTTTACAAACTTCTCAATCTGCTTTCGGATATAGAAATCAAAGAAGGTTCAGCTGATTTTAGACTCTTAGACCAATCGGTAGTAGAGGTTATTCGCTCTATGAAAGAGAACGAACCTTTCTTGCGAGGCATCGTACCTTGGGTAGGATTCTGCCAAACTTACATCCCTTATACTGCGGCTTCTCGTTTTGCAGGTGAAAGTAAATACACGGTTAAGAAGATGCTACAATTAGCAATTACAGGCGTTACTGCTTTCAGCATCAAACCCTTATATTTCGCTGTATTTTTAGGCTTTGCATTCTCTGCCCTATCACTATTGTATATTCCTTACGTGATATATGCCTTTGCGAGTGGTACTGAAATATCGGGCTGGGCTTCACTGATTATGACGATTGTTTTCTTTGGTGGGTTACAACTCATCATTTTAGGTATCATAGGTATTTACATAGGAAAAATCTTTAAACAAACTAAAGACCGACCTTGTTATATTATTCAAGAAGAAAAATTGTAAATAAAAACACATAAAATGAGAAATCCGATTCTAATATTGCTAATACTTTTTAGCGCATTTATCCAAGCACAAGAGAAATATCAATTATCAAGTCATATTTTAGATATTTCACAAGGTAAACCTGCTCCAAATGTAAAGATAGCTCTATCTAAGCAAGATAAAAATCAAAACTGGGTGTTGATAGATGAGAAATACACAGATAACAATGGGAGAATTAAAGATTTTTTGAAAGAAGAATCTAATAAAAATAATAATGGGGTTTATAAACTCACTTTTTATATCACTCCTTATTTTGAAAAATTGAAACAAAAAACATTTTATCCCTTTATAGAAGTAGTTTTTGAGATAAAAGATAATCAACATTATCACATCCCGATTACATTATCTCCGTATGGTTATTCTACTTACAGAGGAAACTAATAACTATAAAAATGATTTACCTAAGTTTCGACATAGAAGAATTTGATATGCCCAAAGAATACGGCTACGACATTGCTTTCGAGCGACAAATAGCCATTTCACGCGAGGGGCTTACCGTTATATTAAACCTACTCAAAAAACACAACGCCAAGGCTACTTTCTTTTCAACAGTAGTCTTTGCTCAGCAAGTCCCCGACCTTATAGAGCAACTTCTCAGCGAAGGGCACGAATTAGCCTCACACACTTATTATCATTCCGAGTTTGAGAATGCACACCTCAAAAGCTCTAAAGAGGCTTTAGAAAAGCAATTTGGGTTAACTATTGAGGGATTGCGTATGCCGAGAATGCTCGAAGTAAGTACTGAGGAGGTAAAAAAAGCCGGTTATCAATACAATTCATCAGTAAATCCTACATTTTTACCAGGGAGATACAACAAATTACACGTACCAAAGCGATTTTTCAACGAAAATGGCTTATGGCAAATCCCTACAGCAGTAAGTTGGTTTAGGATTCCTCTATTTTGGTTATCATTTCACAATTTTCCTTTGTGGATTTATAAGTTTTTACTAAATAGATGTGTAGCCTCTACTGGCTATGCTACTTTGTACTTCCACCCTTGGGAATTTACAAATTTACACCAAAAAGAATTTAATTTTCCTGCTTATGTAATGCGTAACAGTGGTGAGCAGATGATAGCACGCTTCGAGCAGTTATTGCAATACATTGATAAAAAAGGCTGGAAAACGAGCCTCTATAAACAATTAACAATCGAGAATTAATGACGACAAGAGAACTACTACACGATGCTTTGGCTTTAACAGAACATAGTTTTGCCAACGAAAATCCTAAATACATCAAAAAACAAAAGAACAAGATACTCTTCCACACTTTGTTAAACATCCCATTTGCTAAAAAATGGTTCAGTTTGATACAATCAGAAGAGTATAAATGGGTGCTTTCACACCGTCCTCGTATTTATTTTAAGCCTTTTAGGGTGTATATGTCTACCAAATGGGGCAAGAAAGAACGAACTAAAGCCTTGCTGAGTTGTTATGCTTTTATCAAGCAACAGCCTTTTTTGACGCGTGTTATCCAAGAAGAAAAGCCTATCAAATTGGCTGAGTTCACAATGAAATACAACGGCGAAAAGGGACAAATATACCTCGGATACAATGAACGTTTCCGCAAAGAGGGGGAATTAGTGGTCTCGTTGCATTGTGATAGTTATCAGGAGGCTATCTGTGAAGCTTCTTTTGTGATTGATAAAGAAAATGAAGAATGGGTATGCCGTATAGGTTGCGTACAGGGCAATAAAGCTACTGAAACTGAAAATGCTATCAAAGAACTACAAAAACAAATGTATGCTCTTCGTCCTAAAGCCCTGATGATATTTATCATTCAGGAACTTAGCAAGCAATTAGGTTGTGCCACTTTGTATGGCGTAGGCAGTAAAATTCAAGCACATAACAAGAAACACTTTATTCATATAGATTGGTTGCACAAACTCAATTTTAGTTATGACACATTGTGGAAAGAAGCCGATGGCACTCCCGATAAAGATGGGTGGTTCAAGCTTCCTATTGAAATGCACCGCAAACCAATGGAAGAAATCAAATCGAGCAAGCGGTCGCTCTATCGCTATAGGTATGAGATGTTAGACAATATTGCAACAGAAATAAAAGAGACAATTAACAAATAACAAGATGAAATTAGATATATTAGCTTTTGGGGCACACCCCGATGATGTAGAATTAGGGGCAGCAGGCACCATTGCCAAAGAGATTAGCTTAGGCAGAAGTGTAGGCATTATCGACCTAACACAAGGCGAATTGGGTACACGTGGCAGTGCTGAAATACGCCACCAAGAGGCAACCAAAGCCAAAGAGCTATTAGGGGTAACCATACGAGAGAATTTGAAGTTTCGCGATGGTTTTTTCATAAATAACGAAGCTCATCAAATGGAGATTATTAAAAAAATACGTCAATATCAGCCCGAGATAGTGCTTTGCAATGCTGTAGACGACCGTCATATCGACCACGGCAAAGGTAGCAAACTCGTGAGCGATGCTTGTTTTCTCAGCGGTTTGCGACGCATCGAAACTACTCTCGATGGCGTAGCACAAACGGCTTGGCGACCTAAAGTGGTGTATCACTATATTCAGTGGAAGAACATAGTTCCTGATTTTGTGGTAGATATTACAGGATTTATGGAAGCCAAAGTGAATGCTGTGTTGGCTTACAGCTCTCAGTTTTACGACAGTAATAGCAATGAGCCCACAACTCCAATTTCTGACAAGAACTTTTTAGATAGCGTTACTTACAGAGCACGCGATTTGGGTAGGCTAATTGGTACAGATTTTGCGGAAGGTTTTACGTGTGAGAGAGTTCCCGCCGTGGAATCTCTTTTTAATCTTAAATAACTGAAAAATGAAATTAATATTATTAACTATTGGTATATTACTGCTATGTGTAGCAGGTATGGCAATTAAGATTTGGGGTAAAAAAGGCGGTAAATTTGCTGGTACTTGTGCGAGCCAAAATCCACATTTAAACCCTGAAGGGGAACCTTGCAGTTTCTGCGGTCGCTTACCCGACGAACAAGAGTGCAGAAATAAATAATGGCAGAAGCACTTGCTGAAAATATAGTCGCTGCAAAAGCAGGTAAACAACGAGCTTTTAGTTGGTTGTTAGACGAGTTTTGGACTGATGTGTACAACTTTCAGCTCAAGCGTGTGAATGATGAAGTTGAAGCAGAGGATATTAGCATACAAACATTTGCTAAAGCATTCGACAAACTCCATACTTACGACGAGCAATACTCTTTCCGCACTTGGTTAATTGCTATTTCTAAAAATATTCACATAGATAACCTGAGGAAGCAAAATGAGTCGCTATTGCACTTAGATCGAGAGGAAAAGCAATCTAAAACGCTGATAGATGAGACCCCCATCATAGAGGATAGCCTCATTATGGAACAGCAGTTCGACTACTTGTTAAAGAGTATAAAACAACTAAAAGAACCTTACCGAACGGCAATACAACTGCGCTATTTGCACGAAAAAAGCTATAAAGAGATTGCCGAAGAGATGCAATCACCGATGAGCAGTGTGAAGATTACTCTGCTAAGAGCTAAGAAAATGCTGGCAGAGATATTAAAGAAAAACAGATGAAGCCTCAAAAGATTTCATCTGTTTTTTTATGTTTATAACGCTACATTTTTGCGGTGAACATCTATTACTTCAGAGATTCCGTTTTCGTCGAAAAGGTTGAGTAGCTCGTCAACCCCTTCTTCTAATTTTAAATCCATTTCTTCTGGATAAATAGGCAAAATACAATAGAAATTGATAATCGTACCATCTTTAGTGTGTAACTTTAAGAAGTCTTGTGGTGCCGATAAGTAAGGGGGCATCAGCAGGATACAACCGAAATCGGTATTGGCAATAGGTTCAGCATCGGGGCCGTTGGGGATAGTGTGTCCTTCAGCCATCCACGTTTTGTACTGATGCGGGAAACGCGCTATCATCTTGAGGAAGTACACAGGCCAATAGTTATCATCGTCTTTAAAAGCTTCATCGCTGATAGGCCAATCGGCAGGAAGGTAGACCATTAGCTCAGCGTGGCTGTAGTCGTTCGGATTTTCCAAGCCTTCGGGCAAGTACATAGGATAATCACTCATACCGGTAGTGAAGAGCACATTATAAGGCGTTTCGGGGGTAGGTTTGATCCAATGTACATCTATATGCACATATTCTGAGAGAATTTCGTGGAATACGCTGTCTATTTTGCCGATATATTTTTCAAAATGGTCACAAATTTCGTCCATATACACACAAGTGCGGTCAGGCAATACAAAATTGCTTCTGTCTTTTTCGGAATAGTTATAAACGTTAGAGCCTCCTTCTGAGACATAATCGGGAGTAGGGGCGAAAATATTAGGCAAATCATCTTCTTCGTTATAATCAATAGCATCGATGAGCGAGTGCATTTCGTTATCGTAATACACGATTCCTTTTTCAATATCGTCAGTAAGAAATTCGAGCCAATCTTCCATAGAGTCGTAGTGTAAATCCATAAATGAATCTTCGATAGAATCGAGCACTAAGTCTATTTCGCCTATTTGTCCAACAACACCTTCTTTATCGGGGTCAAGGTCGATGAACATAAAGCGTGCTCCATTGGAGAGGAATGGAATCCATTTAGGGTTATAAAATTGGTTTTTTAACACTTCATCCCAACACATATCAATGGCTTCTTCTTTATCGAAGTGAAGAGATTGCCAATTAGGAACGCTTTGCAATTGTTCTAACCAATGTTGTTGCGTGCGTTTGATTTCTTCTAAGGGTATAAAGCGCAAACCATCAAGGAAGAAGACATCGTTTTCACCTTCTTTTTGTCCGTTGAAAGTTTGGTATAATTGTTTTACCTCTGCAGGGAGGGCAATGCCCATTTCAGCTTCAAATTCAGTTATTTGTGACTCGGACACCCCTTTGTTAAGACTTGCGATAAGAGGAGTAGCTTGATCGAGGATAACGTCTAAGAATCGTTTGACTGTTTTTTCCATAGTTGTTTTTATACAATTATTTTTTCGCTACAAATGTACAACTTTTCATTTAGAAAGCAAAGAACTTTCATATTTTTTTGTTTTTATTTTTAATATTAAAAATATTTCACCTTTGCCTAATAATTATCTTAAATAATAAAAATTCATCTCTTATTTCAAGAAAATCGTTTGAAGGTTTTGACTTCATCAAATAAGTGGTAACTTAAAAACACAAAAAAGGCTATTCATTTGCGAACGAATAGCCTTTTTTTATTATCTCATAATGGTTTGTGTTCTATCAGGTCCTACAGATACTACTTTGATAGGCACTTCTAATTCTTTTTCTAAGAAACTGATGTACTCTAATAGTTCTTTAGGCAGTTGCTCGTAGGAGTTGAGCTGGGTGAGATCTTGACGCCAACCTTTGAGTTCGGTATAGATAGGGGTTACGTTCTGTTCTTCGATATTATAAGGCAGGTGCTTGATTTCTTTTCCTTTATAGAGATACGAGGTACATACTTTTAGAGTTTCAAAACCGCTGAGCACATCGGCTTTCATCATTGTGAGTTCGGTTACTCCGTTCACTTGTACAGCGTATTTGAGGGCTACCAAATCGAGCCAACCACAACGGCGGCGGCGCCCTGTTGTAGCACCAAACTCTCGACCTACTTGAGTCATTGTTTCGCCTATTTCATCGAAGAGTTCAGTAGGGAAAGGCCCGCTACCCACACGGGTTGTATAGGCTTTGAAAATACCTATCACCTGACCGATGCTACGAGGTGCAACACCTAAGCCTGTACAAGCACCAGCAGCGGTGGTATTAGAGGAAGTTACAAACGGATAAGTACCAAAATCGATATCGAGCATAGAGCCTTGAGCACCTTCAGCAAGTATTTTTTTACCTGCTTTGAGGGCTTGGTAGAGGTATTCCTCACTATCAATAAATTGAAACTCTTTGAGTACTTTCACAGCCTCGAAAAACTCAGCTTCTAATTCTTTGAGGTTATACTGTATATCTACCTTGTAGTTTTCGAGCATTTCTTCGTGTTTATCGGTGAGATTGCGATAGCGTTCGTTGAAATCGGAGAGTTCTATATCGCCTACACGCAAGCCATTACGACCTGTTTTATCCATATAAGTAGGGCCTATTCCTTTGAGGGTAGAGCCTATTTTTGCTTTGCCTTTAGCAGCTTCGGAAGCGGCATCTAAGAGGCGGTGGGTAGGTAAAATAAGGTGCGCTTTTCGCGAAATCAGTAAGTTTTTTTTCAGATTGACTTCATAAGGAGCGAGTGCTTCTATTTCTTTTTTGAAGATGATAGGGTCTATCACCACCCCATTACCGATGATATTTACGGCACCTTGGTGGAAAATACCCGACGGAATGGTGTGTAACACGTGCTTGATACCATTGAACTCGAGAGTATGCCCCGCGTTAGGTCCTCCTTGAAAGCGTGCAATGATATCGTAGTTTTGAGTGAGGACATCCACGATTTTACCTTTTCCTTCGTCTCCCCACTGAAGACCTAATAATAAATCTACTGCCATTTTGTTTGATTATTTAGTTGTACTCTCTTTGGATTCAGGTTGTTGGGTATCAGTTTTGCGTGTACCGTAGAAATAAAGAGAGTGATTGGTAATATTGATATTAAATACTTCTTCTATTGTTTTTTGTATAGTTTGGATGCGCGGGTCGCAGAACTCCATAATTTCACCTGTATCGGTAAGGATAATATGGTCGTGCTGACGATCAAAATACGATTTCTCGTAGTAAGCTTGGTTTTGCCCGAATTGGTGTTTGCGCACCAAACCACATTCGAGAAGTAGTTCGATAGTGTTGTAGAGGGTTGCACGACTTACGCGGTATTTCTTTTTCATATTGGCATAGAGTGTTTCTATATCAAAATGGTCGTTATACTCGTAAATTTCCTTTACAATAGCGTATCGTTCAGGGGTTTTACGATGCCCATTATCCTCTAAGTATTTGGTAAGTACCTTTTTAACAATTTCTAAGTTTTCTTCTGATGTGGGTGTATTCATAGTTCAACTTGTAATCTTTTGTGGCAAAGGTAGTTTATTTTTTTTATATTGCAAAATATTTTATACTTTTGTGCTCATAAAACTATATCAGCCCAAACAAGAGTATGGAAGAGCGCATTCTTACACTTATCAACGAAACCAATAGAAATATATTTTTAACAGGGAAAGCAGGGACGGGAAAGACGACTTTACTACACAAAATCATAGAAACCAGCTATAAAAATACGGTGGTTGTTGCCCCCACGGGGATAGCGGCACTCAATGCGCGCGGGGTTACCATTCACTCGCAATTTCAGTTACCCTTTGCTTCATTTTTACCTACTTTTGACAGCCCGCCTATTGCCAATGAGTTTTTTAGATTTGAAAACCGACAATCATTAAAAAAACACTTTCAAATGCATCGCAACAAGCAGCAAGTTATCAAAAATATGGAACTGCTAATTGTAGACGAGGTGAGTATGCTACGCGCCGACGTATTAGATGCGATGGATTTTATGATGCAATTCATTCGCAAAGATAGGCGACCTTTTGGAGGTGTACAGGTGCTCTTCATAGGTGATTTGCTACAATTGCCTCCTGTAGTGAAACAAGAGGAATGGGAGGTGCTAAAGCATTACTACACAGGAATGTACTTCTTTCAATCACAAGTTATCAGCCAGTATCCACTGTTGTATATAGAGCTTGAAAAGATATATCGGCAAACCGATGGGGTGTTCATTTCTATACTCAATCACCTAAGAGACAACAAGCTCACCCAAGAAGATTTGCGACAATTGGCTTCACACGTGCGACCAGAGTTCGCTAAACAACACAAAAACGAGTACATCACCCTCACCACTCACAACCACAAAGCCGATATGATGAACCAAGAGGAATTAGAAAAACTTACCTCTCCCCTATTCAGTTACGAAGCTGATGTGGTAGGCGATTTTCCTGAATATCTTTACCCTATTGAGAAAGTTATTCAGTTAAAAGAAGGTGCCAGAGTGATGTTTATCAAGAACGACCCCTCGGGAGAACACTTGTTTTTCAACGGAAAAATGGGAACCGTGGTAGCTCTTGGTGAGAAGGAAGTGAGCGTTGCTTTAGACGACGGCATCACTATTGATGTAGAGCGTTACGAATGGGAAAACGTGCGCTACAAAGTGAACGACACTAGCAAAGATATTGAAGAAGAACGCTTAGGCACTTTCACTCAATACCCTTTGCGATTGGCGTGGGCGATTACGATACACAAAAGTCAAGGGCTCACTTTTGAAAAAGCAGTGTTAGACCTGGCGAGTGTATTTGCTTCAGGGCAAGCATACGTAGCGTTCTCACGCTTACGTTCGTTGGATGGGTTAGTACTCTTGTCGTCGGTAACACAAAACGGCATTGACAACGATGAAAAAGTAATAGACTACGCCGACAACAAAGCTACTGAAGAGGAAATGCTACAAGCCTGCCGTGAAGGGAGAATAGACTTTTTGAGAGAATGCATACTCAAAACTTTTGATTGGCAATCTCTTTTAGAAGAATGGTACACCCATAGCCATAATTATATAGGTGATTTAGGCAACAAAAACGCCTATAAAAGCTGGGCAATGCAACAATACGCACGAGTGAAAGCGATGGTTGCTGTATCAGAGAAATTTAACAAGCAATTATTAGGATATTTCCAAAGTCCTACCCCCATACCAACCATTTTTGAAAGAATACTGAAAGCCGTCGCCTATTTTAGTCCGCTATTAGAAACAATATGGTACGAGTTGTTATATGTAGAGACCAAAGTAGCAGGTTTAAAGAAAGTAAAAGAGTTCAGCAAAGAGCTGAAGGAGTTAGACGACAGTCTCACAGAAGTTATTAAGAAACTGTTTCGTTTAGAACAGATGGTAGTATTACTACAAAGCCAAACGCCTTTCAGCAAAGAGAATATACAGCCCAAGAAATTAGAAGCAATGCGCTTTAGACTGATAGAACGCGTACTCACTGCCCTAAAGAACGAACAGCTATTTGCAAATCCGCCTAAAGTAGGCATTCCTGAAGAGAAGACTAAAAAAGATAAGAAAGAAAAGATTTCCACTTATGATATTACATTGCAATTATGGCAACAGAACAAAACGGTAGCCGAGATAGCCAAAGAGCGTATGTTCACAGAAGGGACTATTTATGGGCATTTAGCCAAGCTGATAGAAAGAGGTATTTTATCAACGGAAATTATAGAAGCAATTTTCACCACTGAAGAGATTAATGAATTGGAAGCACTTTTTGAAAGTGAAGAAGATCTAAGCACCATAAAAGGTATTTATGAGAAAGCGAATGAAAAATATGATTATGGGCGATTGCGGTTGTTTAAAGAGTATTTTTTAAGTAAGAGATAGAGAGTTTTATAATCAACTTTGCCAAAGTCTTTAGACTTTGGCAAAGTGTATAAGTGGTTTTTAGAATCTATAGGTAACCCCTACTTTGAAACCAGCAGCAGCAAAGGAATTGTGTTCTACAAAAAGTTCAGCATTTACACCAAAGTTTTTGTTAAAGAAGTAACGACCCCCACTTTGCAAGCGCAATGCAAAGCCAGAATCGTAGTAAGGAGTCCAATCTCTATAATCGGAGTCGTTAGACCAACTGTAATAGCCTAATGATAGCCCCCCATATAAATCTACATTGGAAGGGATTCCTTTGATGTGTTCGCCAAAGTGATAATTACCATTAGCTAAGAAGCCTACACTGGTATATCTTACATTACTATAAGTTCTGCCGCGGTAAAAAAGTTCACCTCCGACAGATATTTTATCGGCAACACCGAAATCGGCGGCGGCATATACCATAACACCAGGTCCTGAGATACCTACCCCTCCGTTGATTTGAACATCACCAGGTTTAAAAGATTGTGCAGAAGCTACTCCTGCTGTGAGGAGCAAGCCAAAAAATAAGATAATTTTTCTCATAAATATTTACTATTAAAATGTTTCAATAGTGCAAAGGTAATATTAATTTTGAGAATAACAAAAAAAGACACATAGATTTATGTGTCTTTTTTATGATAGAAAGTTTAAAATGTTTCTATTTTTGATTCAAAGGAGAACCTTGACGAGCGATATAGTTGAGTTTCAAAGCATTTATTTCTTGTAATTGCTCACGGATATCACTCACGAGCCCCATATTAGTATCAGCATCTACTTTCAAGGCGGTGATATAAACATCTTTAAGGGCGTCGCGCAAGCCTTCACGATAGTTAAGGATATAGTGGCTTACTTCTGAAACGTCAATAAATTTATCATTTACCTGAATTTTGGCATTAACCCCGAACTTAGATTGATATTTAGGAAGGGGTTTACCAGCGTAGATATAGACTACAGGGTCTTTTTTATCTAATTTTTGAATTTGATCGGCTACGGGCAACTTATTTTGCACCATCAAGTCACTATCTTTTGATTCTGTTACAGTCATAAAGAAAAACAAAAGCATAAAGATAATGTCAGGCAAAGAAGCCGTAGAAACAGGAGGTACTTCACCACTTTTCTTTTTAGTAAATTTTGACATATTCTCTTTAATTTTTAGTGCTTTTTAGGCGCGGTTTCTATAAGTTTTCTTGGGAAGCGTTTTTGTAGTTCCAAGATAATAGGTTCAAGGTGGTCTTTACGTGCTTGAGGAGTACGAGCCGCATTGAACTCTTCTTCAATTTGAACATAAGGAACCTCATTAGGGAATTTCTTTTGACGTTCACGTTCGCGTAGTTCGTTATAAGCTGCGATCAATTCATTTTGTACAGCTATATAGGTTTTGTACGAAGTTTCGCGGTCGTTACGCAAAGAGATAACAGCTTTATCTGGGTTATCAGAAGACAATGGATCTTTTTTACCTTTACAGTAATTACAAGAGAGATCACCATTGTTATCCAAGAAGTCAATAGCTGTTTGTTTAACGTCTTTAAGTTCCTTCAACTGGTTGTTTATTAACAACTGATTGTTTTTATTCACTACCCCAACCAATACGTTTTTCTCTTTTACTGGTGGAGGTGGAGGCGTATTTTCTTGTGGTTTAGGAGGTAGTTTTACAGTGATCCCTGTATTGCTTTCGATAGTAGTTGTTACCAAGAAGAATATCAACAAAAGGAAAGCGATATCGGCCATAGATCCTGCGTTTACCTCAGGTATTGAACGTTTTGCCATAATTTTTTATCTCATTAGTGCTTTTTTCACATTGGAAGCGATAAGTGCTACAACGGCAGCGGCCACCAATATATACAAAGCGATTAGACCTGTGCTTGTCCATTTTCTTACAGATTCGCTGGCTTTTTTCACTTCTTCACTAGCGTTAGCTTCAACAGCTCCTGAAGAGAAGATGTAGGCTACGAGGAGAATGACAACAAAACCACCTGTATAGATAAGCGTTTTTTTGAGTGCTTTTGGTGAAGACAAGATATTTTGTGCTGCTGAAATCACTACTGCAACGAAAGCAATAGCTAATAATATATAGGTAAGCACAAATAAAGCTTGCATAGCACCATTATTAGGGTCTTCGGCATTAGTAGAAGATAATACTCCCCATAGGATTACCCCAATGACACCTAAAGCAAGAGCTACATATTTTGCTATTTTATACATACTAAAATTTGTTTAATGGGTGAGTAAAATTATTTAATTTTTCTTGCTACTAAGAGGTCGATAAGAGAGATAGAAGCATCTTCCATATCGTTTACGATAGCGTCGATTTTAGCGATAATGTAGTTGTAGAATACTTGGAGGATCATCGCAACGATCAAACCGAACACGGTAGTAAGCAAGGCAACCTTGATATCACCAGCGATCAAAGAAGCATCCAAACCACCAGCAGAACTAATTTTATCAAAAGCTTCAATCATACCGATTACGGTACCCATAAACCCTAACATCGGAGCGATAGAGATAAAGAGGGAAATCCAAGAAACGTTTTTCTCTAATTGTCCCATTTGGACACCGCCGTAAGATACCACTGATTTTTCGACCATATCAATACCTTCACCAGCGCGGTCTAAACCTTGATAGAAGATAGAGGCAACAGGGCCTTTTGTATCGCGGCACACTTCTTTAGCAGCTTCAATACCTTTGCTATCGAGGGCTTGTTCGATGTCGGCGATTAATTTTTTAGAATTGGTAGTTGCCATATTGAGGTAAATAATTCTCTCAATAGCTACTGCCAAACCAATGATCAAGCAGAGCAAGATAGGCGCCATATAGGCAGGCCCCCCTTCGATGAAACGCTCTTTAAATACTTGGTGGAGCCCTTTACTTTGTTGTGCTGCATCAGCGGCTTCCTGAGCACTAACCATAGCTACGTTTAAAATTAACATTGCTACTAGAAGTAGCTTAGATGACATTTTTTTCATTTGTTTAATCTTTTAATTTGTTAGTTGATAATTTAATGTTTAATAATATTTTTTAGAAAGAAAGCAGAGAGGAAGGGATTCGAACCCTCGATACGCTTGTGGCGTATATACACTTTCCAGGCGTACTCCTTCGACCACTCGGACACCTCTCTTTATGCTGTTTCTGAATGCCAAAGTAACAAAATATTTTTTTATCTCGCAAGTTTTTTCTTAATTTTTTGCTAAATTTCTCCAGCTATATTTTCTTCAAACTTGATTTTGAACATTTTAGGAGAAATATTTTTTCTAAGTAAAAGCATTAATTTTGTGATTGCTGACTCGGTTGTGAGGTCTTTTCCGTCTATGATTCCCATCTTTTTGAGGGCTTCACTTGCCTCATATTTGCCCATCATCACGCTACCTCCGGAACATTGGGTTACATTCACTATGTATATTCCTTTATCAATTGCTTTTTGCAAACTTTCTACGAACCAGCTATCGGTAGGGGCGTTGCCTGATCCATAGGTTTCGAGTACTACCCCTTTGAGATTAGGAATATTAAAAAAGTCATTGAGCACGGCGGGGGTAATTCCTGGGAACATTTTAAGAATAGCTACATCAGTTTCAAAATCTTTCCAGACTTCTAAGGTAGTGCCTTGCTTGCGCGGCAGGAGGTTTTCCTTCATCACCTTTAGATGTACGCCACTCTCTACCAATAATGGGTAGTTGAGAGAGGCAAAGGCTTGAAAGCGTTCGGCATTTATTTTAGTTGTGCGATTGCCGCGATAGAGTTTGTACTCGAAATAGAGTCCTACCTCTTGTATTACAGATTTTCCATTTTCTTTGAGGGCTGCCAACTGTATGGAGGTAATAAGATTCTCTTTGGCATCGGTGCGCAGGTCACCTATGGGGAGCTGAGATCCGGTAAAAATCACAGGTTTGGTAAGCCCTTGTAGCATAAAGCTCAAAGCTGAAGCTGAATAACTCATTGTATCGCTACCGTGGAGCACTACAAAACCATCGTAGTTGTTGTATTCCTTTTCAATGACCTCAGCGATTTCAATCCAATGTTGAGGGTTCATATCGGAGGAGTCGATTACTTTTTGAAAGGAATGTACCGAAATATTACAATCTAAATGAGACAATTCGGGGATGCGTTTATAGAGATTATCGAACTCGAAAGCGCGCAAAGCCCCCGTTTGGTAGTCCTTTATCATTCCGATAGTTCCTCCGGTATAGATGAGGAGTACTTTTGAGTTATTGGTTTCCATCGAATTTATTCTTTACAGGATTGGCGTACATTTCTAAAAATTTTTCTTGAGAAAGGTCTTCAGATTTGCTTCGGTTGTTCATTCGTCGTTCAAACTGTCTAAATTCTTTTTCGTTGTAGCAATCTTTATATATAGAGGTGTTGTTGAGCAAATCATAAGCAATGTAATTGGCGGGGAACAATTTGTACTGTTGATGGATAGCGCGGTCTAAGCACTCAGCTAAGGCTTGTAGTTGTTTGTTCAGGTGTTGATGAGCAGCTTCTATAGTATCGATTTGTTCATAAAAAGGTTGCCCTACTGAGATATGTACACGTCCTTTTTGTCCTATCAGCCCTTGAATGATGTTCTCAAAATCTTCTTTTTTAGATTTCACGTACTCTACGCCGTTGTGTTGAGCGATGAGTGCGGGCAACTTCAGTACATCGGTGGGGTCGAACTCATAGGAGATAGACATAGGCACGATGTTGAGGGTTTTGAGGTATTGCAGAGGGGTTACGCTTTGGGGGGTATTGAGGGTAAGCATTTTCAAGACGCCTTGCTGGGTGCGGTCATCACCGTTTTTGGTACGCCCTTCGCGTTGGGCAATCCACACATTGCGATGTTCTTCACTGATGCAGTGATGTATATACTCGGATACCAATTTAGAGTGTTCTAAAGCCTCACGAGGGGGGAGACTTCTATATATAACAATGTTTCTGTTGAGCATTGCCAATATTTTGAGGTATTTTTTTTTGAGTAGATTGTCGCCCATAGCCGAAGCGGTCATTGAGAGATGATTGTCGTGCAAAGCAACATTTAGCAAAGAAGTATCTAAGATAATATCGCGGTGGTTAGAAACGAATACATAACCTTTTTTAGGATCTAAAGCACTAAAGCCATCGCAAGTAAACTCGGTGATACTTTTTTCAATTGCTTTAGTCACCACTTGGTACATTATATCCACCTGAAAATCGGATACTTTTTGGCAAGCGAGGAGTCTTTCCACTCGCTGTGCAGGCGTATCTTCAGGAAATGCATAAGCCATCATTGCTTGAATCAAAGGGGTATCTTTGATTTGTAACAAGGCTTTAGGCACTTCGTTATCATTGAAGGGGCGTATAGATTTGAAATAATCGGTCATTTCAGTGGTTTTGTATGCTTATTCTTTGTATACGAAAGGCAAAGTAACGAAATATATTTGATAACACCTAATTAAATGTTAAATATTTTTGTAGCATTGATATCGGTAAGGCGGATTATCTCACTTTCTGGAAGTTGATATATATCCGATAATTTTTCTACAACTTTCACAATATAAGCACTTTCGTTACGCTTTCCACGATAAGGTACGGGCGCCAAATAAGGGCTGTCGGTTTCCAAAACTATATGACACAAATCAATATTTTTTAAGAATTGGTCGATTTTTCCATTTTTAAAAGTTACTACTCCCCCTATTCCTAAATGCAATCCGTAACTGATAGCGCGATGGGCTTGCTCTTCTGTGCCCGTAAAGCAGTGGAAAATACCAAAGAGGTCGTCACTTTTTTCAGTTTCTAAAACCTCAAACACTTCGTCGAAAGCCTCTCGACAGTGAATAACAATAGGCAACTGATGTTTTTTAGCCAACTGTATTTGCCAAGCGAAAGCCTCTTGTTGTTCTTTGAGAAAGGTTTTATCCCAATAGAGGTCGATACCTATTTCGCCTATCGCACAAAAAGGGTGCGCAGACATTAGGGCTTCTACGTGAGCGAGTTCTTCTTTATAGTTCTCTTTCACACTACAAGGGTGCAAACCATTCATCAGGGAAACATAGTTGGGGTATTCATTTTTTAGTTGGAACATCCGCTGGGTATAACTCGCATCGATAGCAGGAATAAAGCAATGGGTTACGCCTGCTGCTTTTGCGCGAGCCATCATCTCGGTACGGTCGAGATCAAATTCTTCTGAGTATAGATGGGTGTGAGTATCTATCATTTTATTAGTCGTTAGGGTGAGAGGTGCGATCCGCACGGGCGAAAATGAGAGCTATGGGAGGTGCGAGAGCTGTGAGAATTTGTAATATTTTAGTCCCTACCTCTTTTTAACTCTTACCTCCTAACTCTTAGTCTTAGCTATTATAAAACGCTGCTGCTGATGTTACGAAACGATTAAAGGCTTCGGTTACTTGCGGGGCATTTTTGGTGGTGAGGGCAAAGGGGTTCATATGAGTATAAGGATAATCGTAATCGTCTATCTGTACCTCTATATTGATATTGCGATAACCGCCCTTTAGGGTATTGAGAGCTTCGATAGGAGGTGTTACTTCATCTTTTTCTAATACTAAGGCTTTGATTTGATTTTCAAGTTGTGAAAAACGTTGTTCACGTTCTTTCTGGTAATAGTTATAGCGCAACATCGTTTTGAACCAGCCTTCATCAAAATGAAGCTCACTATCTTGATAATGCCTTAGGCGATCGTCGTTCTTGAAGTTGGTACTCAGTAACTCGGCAAAGGTTTTTTGCATCGTTATGGCAGCACGACCGTCCATTATGTATTTAGAAATAGGGAACATACGGTCGATGGTCATTCCCCCGCAGAAGCAGAAGAGTTTGGCATTAGCAAAATATCCCTTAGGGTTTGCCATCATCAGTATTACTGAGAGGAAAGAGCCTATAGAATAGCCAAAGAGGTCTACTGTAGCAGTTGGGGCAATGGTAGGAAAAACTCCCGCCTTTAGATCGGTGATGAACTGCACTATATCGTTATAGGTTTGCAAACCCGACCAAAATAGTCGCTGAGGAAAAGCATCTAAACGTGTAGAGGTCGCTGCATTCACATAGGAAGTTTCGGAATTATCAGGAAACTCACTCATACGCTTTTGAGCAATAGCGTACATCTCTTGGCGAGAACTCCAACGCTCAGGGGCACGACTCATATGAAATGCTATGGGGAAGAGCACCACAGCTTTGCCTGTTTGTGTTGCCAAACCATAAGCCCACGGGAGATATTTATCCCATTTTTTTTCGTTGAGCCCGTGAAAAACAATGATTACCCCGTTAGACTTTTCTGTATGAAGGGGTTGGACGATGTGATATTGGAAGTGGATATTACAATCCACATCATAGTCAGCCCAATGCAAATCGTCTTGAGCATCATTGAGTTGAGAGGGAAACGCTACCTTGTGTTCTTGGCAAAACAAATGCGGACTCCCTGGCAAATAGTGCTTAGCACCTTCTGAAAAGAAGTTGTTATGCAAAATACGAATACCCAATTCAGGCACTTCAGTATCGCGCTGGGTATCGAAAATCTTTTTTAGTTTGTTGTACAATTCGTAATATTCCATAAGATTAGGAGTTAGAGGTTAGGGGTTAGAGGGCACGAGCTACAAGCTCGCGCCAGCGGGGGTTACCAGCCTAGGTTTTGTTGCCAACGCCCTTTCTCGTGATTAATTAATTTCTGTGGGATAGGCCATACCATTTTATAATGACCAGCAGGTAGATTTAATTGAGTAAGTTCGTTAGCAGGAGTATCTAAAACGAGATTGAAAGAGAGGGTTTGTGGAGTACCTCTCTGTACGCCTAATCCCCAACGATTCAAGTCGAACAAGCGGAAACCTTCAAAGCAAAGTTCGCGATTGCGTTCGTTTTGAATGTCGGTAAAAAGGGCGGTACCACTGCTTGTAATATCGTTGGCGGAGGTGAGTCCGCGAGCGTGGCGGAGGGTATTTAGATAAGTTTTTGCTTTAGTTTCATTAGCAGCTTTATAGGCAGCCTCGGCAGCAATAAGGTAAGTTTCGGCTATGCGAAAGAGTGTAGGTTTGTGTCCATAATACAGAAAGAAATCATTTTCAATACTCAACTGTTCATTGCGAGGGTATTTGTTCACTACATAAGCTAAATTTTCGTCGGGGCAGTCGTAAGTAAAGAAGTCGGGCATATCGACTGACAAATCTATTTGTTTTATATACACTGATTTTCGCCAGTCGTTATTATCGAACAAATTAACGAGAGTGCCTGTGGGCACGACATTAGGATCGGCTAAGTAAGGTCGATTTCCACCACATACGGGAAAAGGCGGTACTGCGGGGAAAGGGAAGGTCATATTTTTATCTTCAAAGAGATACAAATCGTTGTGATTAGCAGGTCTTTCGATATTGCTTCCGATAACTCCTGAGGTCAATTGAGTAATCGTTTCGTTAGTAGCATCATTTTTCCAAACAGACTCTAAGTCGGTTTGAGTGTTCACCAAAGGATATTTACCAGAGTTAATAAGATCTTCGGCTACCTGCAAGGCTTGAGCCCAATCGGTTTTATAGAGCAATACACGCGCTTTAAGGGCTTTAGCGGCATCTACTGTAAAAGTGGTCGCCCCTACTCTACCCGTTTGGTTAGAGAGCAAATGTATAGCTTTTTCTATATCGCTTAGAATAAATTGATAGGTATCGGCAAGGCTACTGCGCAAGGGAGCTTCACGGGAGTCCATTTTTTCGATAACCAAAGGCAGACCTAAATCATTAGCAGCATTGGTGGCATTATAAGGTTTGCAAAAATGCGTTACGAGATAGCTGTAACAATAAGCGCGACTCAAAAAAAGTTCACCACGCAAAGGTTTTATTTCCTCTTGATTTTCTTTATTTTCTGTACCTTCTATAGCTGCATTGATATTGGCTATGATGTTGTACTGAGTATCCCATATATTGAGAATATTGCCATTAGAGCTATTCAGTTCACCATAACGTTGAAAATCTCTTATCACATCCCTTCTGTTATTGATTGTTAGGTTCAGATAATCGGCTTGAAGGTCGGTGAGGTACATAGTTTCACCTTGATGATTGTTGCGAATAGCGCTGTATATGTTGTTCAACCAAAAGCGTACTTCTTTAGGGGTGTTGAACGTATTTGTCGCTTTGGTTTCATCATAAGGTTCTTGGTCAAGACTAAAACAGCCGTTTAGCAACAGTGCTACAATTAATAATAAGTATATAGAATTGATTTTTTTCATTGTTTTTTTTATAATTTAAGTTCAACACCTAAGGTATATTGTCGTGTAGGAGGATACCCTCCTATGATACCCATTGTATAATCGGGGTCAACGCCCGTGAATTTGGTAAAGGTAAATACGTTTTGAGCTGATAGTGAGAGCCTAACAGCTTTCACCACTTTCAGTTGATCGATAGTTTCTTGTGGGAGGTTATAGCTAAGACTGATATTTTTCATTCTCAGGTAATCGGCTTTTTCGAGCAGACGTGTATCCATTGTCATCATCACATCGCTATCGATACGGGGTATATCGGTATTATCGCCAGGTTGTTTCCAATAGTTAAAGATATCGGTACTGATATTTTTCACTCCGAAATATCCGGGGTTTAGTAAATCTCGTTTATCTCTATTGATATTGTATTTTCCTAAGGAATAAGAGAAAGTCATACTCAACGAAAAATCCTTATAGGTAATGTCACAACCCAAACCACCATTGATAGGGGCATATCGTTTTTTACCAGTGCTTTGGTCTAAAGCATCGGGGCTATAGACATTGGTAGTTTTAGTATCATCAGTTTGTTTTTCCATTTTATCATCGGCTGCTTGATACCACACTGCATTTCCGTTGTTATCAATTTCTTTAAAGATAGGCATCATCCACTCTATAGGTTTTCCCACTTTATACCCCATATACAAAGCACGGTTGTACGAATAATCCTTACCGTAAGAAATATTAGTAACCTTCTGTTGGTTGTAATTCATATTGAAATAAGGGCGGACAGAGATTTGTTTTTCTCTATTCTGATAGGCAGTGGTAGCCAAAGAGAAGTCAATTCCTCGGTTTTGCATATCACCTATATTATCGGGTATCATCGGGTAACCAAATACACTATTGATATCACGAGAGGAGAGTATTTTGAAAATCTTTCTGTCGTAATATTCGATATTAACAGAAGTATTTCCTGCTTTTAGCACAAAATTTAGCCCGAAAGTGCTTTTGCGTTGTTCTTCCCAATTTAAATTAGGGTTACCGAGCACTTGAGAGAGTTTGAAACTGAGTTGCCCATCATAGAGGTCGGTATTATCGGCACGGGCGAGTATCATATTTCTGTAATCACCTATACGAGCATTGCCTGATACCCCTGTGCTAAAACGCAAGTTCAGGTCGGTAAGCCAATCTATATTTTTTAAGAAACTTTCTTCTTTGAGTTTCCACATTGCTCCTACAGCCCAAAAGTTTTGATAGCGATGGCTTTTTATAAAAGCAGATGAGCCGTCGCGTCGGGCTGATAGGTCTAAGAAATAACGATTGTTATACGAATATTCTAAGCGAGAGAAAAATGAATTGAAAGTGCTGACACTTTTGTTATCGGAAGCATTTTTTTCTTGAGCTCCGTGAGAAAGCATAGTAAATACATCGGAAGGTTGCCCTTGTGAAGAAGCGCTAAATCCATAAGAAGTATTTTCTATAGATTCTTGACCTAACAAGAGGTCGAACAAGTGTTTTTGGCGTATATCGAATTTATATTCCAATAAGTTAGTATAGGTTTTTTGGATAGATTTATTGATATCGCGTCTCACCCGTCCTACCACTTGTGAACCGAATTTATAATCGGTGAAAGATGGCATAGGGGTTTTGGCTTCATTTTCGTATATGTTGTACTGTATCCCCACTTGTGATTTAAAAGTAAGGTTTTTAATAGGTTCAAACACGATGTAACCTATAGGGATAATATCGTCGTTAAAGCTATTGTTTATAAAGTTTTTAGCTATATAATCGGGGTGATAGAAGCCGTTGCGAGTGCCTCTAATGGAATTGATAAACTCTTTAGTTTTTCCATTATTGTCATAAGGAGTATAAAAAGGCAGGGACAAGAGCTCAGAATCTGAGGGGAAAGGATTGGTATAGATAGAATTGTCACTATGCGCGTAGGAGAGCGAAAGCCCTGCTTTGAGCCAATCAGTTAGTTGAGAGTCTAAATTCATCACCACATTGTAACGGTTGAACTTAGTACCACTTCTCATTCCTTGTTGGTTTAAATAGCCCGATGAAATATAGTAAGTAGTATTGTTATTACCACCAGATATAGTGAGATCGGTGCGTGAAGTAGGCACAAAATTGTGATACAACACCTTTTCCCAACGGGTGTTATAAGGATTTTCTCTAAGGATTCTATCGGCTATAGCTGTGGGGTCGGTTTCGGTGTAATTGAGTCGTCTACCCACTTCTACTATTTGATTAGGAGCTTTGAGTAGCCAAAAATCCATATATTCGCGAGGGGTTGCTAATTTATCGAAGTATTTACGAGTTACATTGTTGAGTGCAGAAACCCCCAATTGATGATTGATAGTAATGTTAGTCCGCTCGTTGTATTTACCTCTTTTGGTAGTAATGAGGATCACACCGTTGGCAGCACGAGCTCCATAGATAGAAGTAGAAGCAGCGTCTTTCAATACTGAAACGCTTTCAAAATCAGCGGGGTTGAGCGCCGTCATCACACTGCTACTCACGGGCACTCCATCTACTATATACAAAGGGTCGTTTGCCTGTGCTTGAGCCCCAGCTTTTTCAAAAGCCGAGGTAAAAGAGCTCAGACCGTGAATGAGCACAGATGAAGTAGATCCAGGCGCACCTGTACTGGTAGTTACGACCATACCTGCCACCCGCCCTTGTAGTGCATCAACAACGTTAGCTCCTGGAATTTCGGCAATATCTTTTCCTTTTACTGTAGCAACTGAAGCCACTGTACGACTGGCTACTTTTTTACCACCATAGCCTACTACCACGGTACCTTCGAGCTGTTGTACATCCTCTTGCATAGTAATATTGAGTTCTTTAGTGCTTGCAGTGAGTTTTTTCTCTACCGTTTTCATTCCTAAGAAAGAAAACTTGAGCACATCACCCACATTTGCTTTTAGGGAATAATGCCCTTCAAAATCGGTAGTTGCACCTCGTTGGGTACCTTTCACTAAAATAAAAACACCTAATAAAGGCTCATTTTTACTGTCCTTTACAGTTCCTGAAATTTCAATTTGCTGAGCGCTCATAGTACCTACTATCAGCAAAAAGAGCAACCAAACATAGCTTGGTGATAATTTTCCTCTCATAATTACTTAAAAAATGAGTGCAAAGTTTTCAAAAAAAAACTGAGATATGCAAATTAATTTGGTGATTTGTTAGCCCTGCCTCCGAAAGGGAGTTATCGATTTGTAAGGTAATTTATTTTGAAGATTTGGCAATTTGGCGATTTGATGTTTTATTTTTTGCCATTTCAAAAAAATGTATTATCTTTGCGCCCAGAAATCCTCAGAGAGACTATTTGAGGATTTTTTATTTTTATATAAACATAACAACATCTAAAAAGAATATTATGAAAAAAGTATCATACTACACTGCTGAAGGATTGAAAAAGCTCCGCGATGAGCTCAACCAGCTGAAAGATGTGGAGCGCCCTCGTGCTTCTCAAGCTATTGCTGAGGCACGTGACAAGGGAGATCTTTCAGAAAACGCTGAGTACGACGCTGCTAAAGAAGCACAAGGTTTATTGGAAATGAAGATTGCCAAACTCGAAGAATTGGTAGCTAATGCTCGCATTATCGATGAATCACAACTCGATGTGAGCAAAGTACTCGTGCTTTCAACCGTAAAACTAAAAAACCTCGCCAACAAGATGGAGATTACTTATACGCTTGTAGCAGAAAGTGAAGCCGACCTAAAAGCAGGGAAAATATCGGTAAGTTCACCTATTGGCAAAGGGCTCTTGGGCAAATCAGTAGGTGAAATAGCTGAGATTAAGGTACCTAATGGCACTCTTAAAATGGAGATTTTAGAAATCTCAAGATAGATAAGAGGTAAGAACATATACTAAATATAATTTTTTATTACTAAAATATGATTTTACCCCAATCAGAAGATAAACTTGCAACAAAGCAAGATTTAGCGCAAGCTAAATTAGATATCATAAAATGGGTGGTGGGATTATTTATTACTCTTGCCCTTATGATTATTGGTTTATACTTAAAGATTGGCTAAGTCCTAAAACCTGAACTAACAAATAAAAAAAATGAGTATTTTTACAAAAATTATCAATGGGGAAATTCCTTGCTACAAAGTAGCAGAAGACGATGAGTTTATCGCTTTTTTCGATATCAACCCCAATGCTAAAGGACATACCCTCTGTGTGCCTAAACAAGAAATTAGCTATATTTTTGATATGGATGACGACCATTATCTGCGCTTGATGGCTTTTTCAAAACGTGTAGCCAAAGCTCTTGAAAAGGTAGTACCTTGCGAGCGTATAGGCGTAGCAGTTGTAGGTCTTGAAGTGCCTCACGTACACGTACACCTCATTCCTATCAGCGAGATGAAGGAAATGACCTTCCAACACAAAGTAAAACTTACCGATGAAGAGTTTAAAGCACTTGCGCAGAAAGTAAGAGAAGCGTTTTAGCCTTAAAGAAGACAATACAAAAAAGGCTATCAACAATTACAATAAGTTGTTGATAGCCTTTTTTGTTGTAACACGACAAGCAATTAAGACAATAATCCGTCTAATGCATCGGTGTAGGTTTTTTTAGGAGCTACTCCCACTTGGCGACCTACTACCTCTCCATTTTGAAATACCAATACGGTAGGGATATTGCGAATGCCATATTTAGCAGCAAATTCTTGGTTGTTATCCACATCTACTTTGCCTACTACTACTCTACCTTCGTATTCTTTAGATATTTCTTCTATAACGGGAGCGAGCATACGGCAAGGACCGCACCACACTGCCCAAAAGTCTACTAATACAGGTTGGCTACTTTTAAGCACCAACTCTTCAAAATTTCCATCTGTTATTTCTAATGCCATACTAATATGTTTTTGTATTATTGTTAAATTTGAGGCAAAGATACGATTTTTATCGAATACACAAAGCCTCATAGTAATAGTTTTTCGTTATACTGTTATAACATTCATTATCTACGTACTGATTGCAAGAATTCCGAAAGTTTCTTTTTACCAGAGGGAAAAGTAAATTTAGCTTGCAACTGGTAGTAATTTTGAGGATCCACCACATTGGGGTAGGCTTCTTGAGCGATGATAAATTTATTGTCATCAAAAGAAAGTTCTTCCATCAATTGTCCTACTTGCTCGGTGGTAAATGAGACAATATTTTTTTGAGCGCGAAAGAAAGCGAGTTTGTCTTTATCGAAAGTTTCATCCTTGTACATTTTAAAGAAGTTGTTGAAATCGCTTTGACGCATCATAGGAGCACCTCCATAGCCTCCACCGTATGAGCGATTCCACACGTCATTCCACTGGCGACCGTGATAGGAAGGCTGGTTGTTGTTCAAGCTAATTTCGTCTAACAAATATAAGCCATCACGCGAAAAGAAGTCCATTATCATACGAGTATTGTCGCGCGGGTTAATCGTTACGCGATAGATTAATGTGCGCCCTTGCCAGATACTAAGCGGCTGAGGAGTAGCTGTTACATCAAAAAAGCGGTACATACCCGTAGTGCTGGTAATTTCTTGATCACCTATACTCACTGTAAATCGACCACGTTCAGGAATGCGGATAAACACTTCGGCATAACCACCATTGTAGTCGTATTCCCAATCAATATTCACCGAGATTCCACCACGTCCAATCACAGCACGTGCTTGTTTGTTTTGGTGGTACTCATTTTGTAATAAACGTCCAGCTGAGCCTACTTCTTGAGCCCAACTTACAGAGGCAAGAGCCCCTAAACATAGTAATAATAACTTTTTCATAAGGTATATAGTATTTTATTGGCAATAGGTAGCGAAATTCGTGCCAAAGGCATTTTTTAGGTAAGAGATAAGAGGTAAGAGATAAGATTTTGTACTACAAATATTAATAAAGAGATTGAACAAAAATAGATTAAGTGATATTTAACAATAATTTAACATCAATAAAAGGATGAATTTGTATCTTTGCACTGTTGAACTAATAAAAACAATGTAAGCAAATGAAAA